>JAITNZ010000136.1 GCA_031290205.1 Spirochaetaceae bacterium | reverse complement strand
AGCTGAAAGCGCCTGTGGCGCCCCGCAGCGCCCCCTGCGTAAAATCTCCTCTATCTAAGCGAAGGTAAGGCAGAAAGCGGCTGTGCCTCCTGTGCCGCTACAACGTTGCCGCAATACGGCGGCGTAGCTCGTTGATGCGGACATTGCCGCGGTTCACGGGATTTTGGAGGAGGCGCTCGACGATGGACATTGCGAGGATGCCGTTGCCTTGTTGGAACTCGCGGACGGCGCGGAGGTATTCTTGCTCGCTGGCGGTGTCCGAGACGAGGCTGCCCGAGCTACCTATTGCTACCTGGACGCGGTCCCTCACTTGCCCCGCGCGGGTGTTGGTCGGGTCTAGTTCGAGGGCGCGCTGGACGAGGGAGAGGGCTTCTTCATACTGGGCGCGGGCGTTGCGGTCGAGGATGCGCTGGGCGCTGTTCACCAGTTCGGTCGCCTGGTCGCTCAGCCTTTTGTCTACGGGGCGCATTTTCAGCCCGACATCGTAGGCGGCTTCGCTTAAGGCGGCTTGCATACCCGGATAGCGCGGGTTGATGGTCGAGAGGTTTTCAAGCTCAATGTAGGATTCCATCGAGCCGGCGTTGGCGCCCGCTACCGCCGCGGAAAACCGCCTGCGAAAAAATTGCTCAAACGAGGCGGGGTCTATCACCTTGTCGATTTTCATTTCGAGGGTGCCCGCCTCCTGATTCAGCGGGAATATTACGCGCACCTGCCGCGTTTTTTCGCGGGCGGCGGCAAAACGGACGAGCCCTTCCTCCCGCCGCTTCGACTGGAGGAAGCGGACGCCGTCATTGTAATCTTTTTGCGCGTCGTTCAAGAGCTGGCTCATCTGCGGATAGAGCGGCGCCGTTACGGGGATGCTCGTCCCCTCGCGCAACGAGAGGGCGCCGCGCACGATCGTCAGCCAGTAGATGATTTCTTCGTTCGGCTCGGGGCGCACGGCAGCCCAGCGATTTTCTGCCCGCATGATGCTTTGTTCAGCCTGTTCAAAATCACCGGCAAAGTATTGCCGCCGCGCGGCATCGATATATTCACGGACGAGTTTGATCGCATCGGCGTATTCAACGCGGGCGATTTCGGCGGCAAGGGGCTCGAGCTGCGTCAGCCACAAGCGCCGTATTTCGGGGTTTTCCTGCAAGTCCAACGATTCGGTAAGGCGTGCGACGCTTTCGTCAATCTGGCGGCGGGCGCCGGCGGCATCGTTGCGGCGGACTGCCTGCCGCGCCTCGCTCAATTGGCGCTCTGCATTATCCCGCAGACTCTCCGCCCGCAGATACCGGTCGCGGGAGGTCTCTTTACCACTCTGCGACTCAACATTGATGTTTCTAATTTTCTCGATAAAGGTGAGCGCCTGGCTTTCTACATTCTTGTAGGGCGGCGACGCTTCAAAGCGATCGGGTTCTTTTTCGATACCGCCGGAGACATCGTCGGCGAAGCTCACGCTTTCCTTCAAACGGTCTTCCATGCTTTGATAAATTTCATTCGCTTCACGCGGGTAGTGGGCAAGGACATCGTGCCCCTGTTCGGTGGTAATCTCAAGCCCTTCCATGAGGGGCACGGTTTCCGTATAGTTGCCTTCGAGCCTTTGGATTCGATTTTCGAGCCCGACATTGGCGATGGCGTAGAGGTCGGTTGCCGTTGATAATCCGTCGGCAAAGATGCCGCGCCCGGCACTTTCCAACAAGCGGCGCGCATCGCTAAAATAGCGCAGACCGGCTTGAACAGGGACTTTTTCCGCCTCTTGCGCGGCATTTGCCGCCTGCGTGGAAAAATAGGCGCTATCTTTATCTATGTCGTCAAGGTCTTTGCTGATTTGTTCGACCAGTTTTTGGAGGGGGGCGCGGTTATCCCTGACGCGGGTATACGCCTCGTCGGGGGTCAACTCGCCGCCGCGCCAGGCAGCCATGATTTTTGTATGCTGATCGTTTTTTTGAAAAGCATCGTATGCAACTCTGAGGGCAAACACATCATCAAAATATTTGAGCGTGTCGTTCATCGCGCGAAACCTGATAATGTTATTGTCAATAAGCGGGATATTATCGGGCTTATAGTCGGCGGAGGGGTAGCGGCTGTCAACATCGGTAAACGCTTGCGACTTTTCTGCCAGTGCAAGCGGATTTTTGATAAAGTCCCGCGCAGCGGTGATCGCGTCATTCGTCCGGCTTTGTTTTTCGGTTTCGTTCCGCGCTTGCGTATACAAATATTCCGCCGTGTTGGTGTAGACAGTATCGAAGGGGATGACGATGCTCTTCCAGAGCGCGTCCGCTGTCCCGAGTAAACCCTCGCGGAGTCCCATATCCGGGCGCCCGTCGAGGAGGAGCGCCCCCGTCGGGAAATAATAGCGCCCCATTGCGGCACTATCTTTGATGAGGGGCTGCTCACGGTTTTTTTCAAAAAACTGAGCGGCGGCGGCAAAGGCGGTTTTTGCCTGAATCAGGCTATCAAGGCGGGGGAGGATGCCCTGAAACGCCGTGTTCACGTCCTCCCGTCTGCGCGGACTATCGGCATCTTTACCAAGTCGTGATAGGGTATTCTTAAATTGCGCTATCGGTACGGTAATCTCGGCGATGGTGAGGACGGCTTCCCCTGTGCGGCTCTGCTCTCCGCGCGCGCTCTGCTCGATTTCGGCGCCGAATTGCGCTTCTTCCATCTCGCCCTCGTAAATCGCAAACCCGCTTTCGTATTTTCGGGAGGCGTCGTCGAACTTCCCCGCGTCGAGCAGCGCCCTGCCCTCTTTCATAATATTCGCAACTTGGCGGCGTTTAAGGGCAAGACGGGCAATGAAATCGATATTGTCGATAAAATACCGTTCACGGTCGGTCTGGCGAATCTCAATCTGTTTTAAGCTGCTGGTAAGCACGAGGACTTTTTCGATATTGTCCGGCGCATTTTCGAGCGTATCGATCAGCTGATTGATAAGCGCATAGTAGGCGTTTCTGGCTTGTAATATCGAATATATCCTCGTCTCGGCGTCATCAAATTGTTCGTTGTTATCTTGCGCAAATTCGCCGAGTATCCTTATCGCCTCGTTGTATTGCTTTTGTTCGATAAGGCTATCAGCCCGCAACAACGAAGGATCCCCCTCCCCCCCCCCAAAAAGCGGCGCCGCAGAGAGCGCCAGTATCAGGCTGATAATGGTAACCCGCAAGTAGAGGATTTCCTTCCCGTCCTTTGTTTTCATCAGCCACATGGCGGCACCCCTCTTTTAATGTTACCAAATTTTGAGGGAAATTCAAATAGTGAGTGTGAAGTATGCAGCAGTTCCGAATTCAACCACAGACCTCACGAACGGCACGAACAAAGACGAAACATAATGTGAATAATGGCGATAAATAAGGCAGAAATCGAGAGAATTGTGTGTAATTTGTTCGTGTGGTTCGTGTCGTTCGTGGTTAATCGTCGAATTCTGAATTACTGGGAAGTATGGGCATGGCGAGTGCATTAAGAATTTGTCCACAGGGGGAAGGCTTTCTTAGGTACGCGCGTAACGCGCTACGCGCACACGCTACCGACATACTCCTTACCGCACACTTTACCGTCGGTGCCATCCTCTTCATCTGTGTTAAACAGTAAGGTGCGCGGTACCGGCGCCTGAGGCGCTTTTATGCCTTGCCTTCGATTTGAGAAGGGCGTTCGACACCGTAAGGTGCGCGGTAACGCCGCCACAGGCGGTCTAAGCCTTGCCTTTAGTGAGAAAAAGGCGTCCTCGGATAAAGCCTTTACCACAGAGTGCGCGGCAAGGAGCAT
>JAITNZ010000081.1 GCA_031290205.1 Spirochaetaceae bacterium | reverse complement strand
ATCAAGGCAATGCCCAAGGGACGCATCATCGGCACCAGAACCTGGGGCGCCACCGGTCCCCGCAACGGAGACGAGACGCCCACTTGGACCCACGGCGGCAGCTTTACGCACAACAAGCTCTGGACGCAAGTTGTCCAAGCCGGCTATCAGACGCGGGGCTTGCATTTCGAAAACTACGAAGGCGTCGGCATCAAGCCGGACGAGGTAGTCCCGTTTGACCGAGACGACTTTCTGAGCGGAACAGATGCCCAGCTTCAGGCGGCAATACGGTATGTGGAGAGTCAGCAGTGATTAGTGATTAGTGATTAGTGGTTAGTGAACAGTGAACAGTGAACAGTGAAGAGTGAATAGTGAATAGTGAATAGTGAATAGTGAATAGTGAATAGTGAATAGTGAATAGGGAACGGCGAATAAATATATATTCGTGTGGTTCGTGGTTTTTTATTTTTAGAGAAGAAAAAATTACCTAAGATAAGGTATAAGGAGATTTAGTATGAAAACATTAGTAATGAAAAAAAATTTCATCGGCTTGGCGCTGGGTAGTGCGGCGTTCATTTTTTTAGGTTGCTCAAACCCAGAGAACACCGGTCCGGCGGCGCCAAGCTTTGCCGCGCTCACGAACTACGAGACGGCTCTTGCCGTCGAGTATACGCTAAGCTTGGGATACGATACGAAGGAATGTTTCAGCGCGACAGTAAAATACAAGGATGCGACAGGAACCACCCAAACAGAAGCGATCACGGGAGATCCTTGGACAAAATCAATAGGCACTGTTCAGCTCCCCTTTGAGGCGCAGATTGCGGTGGTATATCAAGCAATCGAGGGTGCGGATGCGGACTTGATACCGATCTTGGTGCCAGATTCTACCGGGCAGCTTGTTGAAGCATACGAACTTGAGTACGGACAGAATCTCGCTATAAACTACCGCTACGAGCTTTCAGATGGGGTAAAAACAAAGAATAAGCCCTCTGGAAGGATTATAACAAAATATTCCCGCGCTACTAGCTTTGCAACATGGCAATCGACGATTGTAACGGAGAGCGCAAACGGTTTGGCAGCGTATTCCTATACCTATACCATAGCCAAATGAGTAATGAGGAGTGGACAGTGAGCAGTGAATAGTGATCAGTGAATAGTGAGCAGTGAGCAGTGGGCAATGAGCAATGAGCAATGAGCAATGAGCAGTGAGCAGTGAGCAGTGAGCAGTGAACAGTGAACAGTGAACAGTGGGCAATGAGCAATGAGCAATGAGCAATGAGCAATGAGCAATGAGCAGTAAATAATGAGGAATGAGGCGTGAAAAAAGTTTCCAAACCGAAATCTTCCCCCGTTCCCCGTTCCCCATCCCCATTCCCCATTCTTCAAACATGCATCAGTATCTAATTCGTATGGCAACATTGACTAGATACTAGCTCCTTTTCTCTTTCATTTTCTTGAGCGCATCGGCAAACGGATTGTACATCGTACCATCGTCATCCTTTCTGGAGGAATAGGAGGGGGGGGCTGAAGCGCTGGTTCTGGATTGGGAACGATTTTTTTCCTGCACAAAAGAATTGCCCTTTTTAGCAACGAGGACTTTTTTCTTTGCCGTGCCGTCAGCATTCTGGGTCGCCGCCACAGTGGTTTTGGGCGCATCGTGTTTTTCAAAAGTTCTGTCGCCTTTTTTGCGTGAAAGACTAATCCGCTTCCTGTCGACATCCAGATCAATAATTTTAAATTCGAGTACATCCCCCACTTTGATAATATCCATCGGGTCTTTAACATAGGTATCACTCAATTCTGAAATGTGAACGAGGGCGGTTTCCTTGATGCCCAAGTCGACAAAAGCGCCGAAGTCCACGACATTTTTAATCTTGCCGGTAATCGTCATCCCCGTCTTGAGGTCCTCGAAAGTCACCACACCCTTTTGCATAATCGGTTTCGGATAGCCTTCGCGAGGATCGCGTCCAGGCTTTTTTAATTCTTCAACAATATCTTTAATCGTCGTATCACCGACCTTATAGGTATCTTTTAATTCTTGTATCTCGGCTGAGTTCAGATTGCCTGTCGTGGTAATGCTGCTCTTTATCGCACGGGCAATTGCATAGTTTTCGGGATGCACCCACGTGTTGTCGAGGGCTTCCGCGCTTTCGGGGATTTTTAAAAAGCCGGCGCATTGCTCGTATGATTTCGGACCCATACCAGAGACATCAACTAATTCGGCGCGCGATTTTATTTTTCCTTTTTCTTCCCGATACTTGATAATTTTTTTTGCAAGCGAGCTGTTAATGCCGGATACATAGCGTAAGAGCGAGGCGCTTGCCGTGTTCAGATTCACCCCCACATTGTTTACCACCGATGATACCGCCTCGTCGAGTGTTTCGCAGAGTTTTTTCTGGTTTACATCATGCTGATAGAGCCCCACCCCAATTGATTGGGGGGGTATCTTCACGAGCTCGGAGAGCGGATCCTGTAAACGCCTTCCAATCGATATAGCGCCGCGTATCGTTAAGTCGAGTTCGGGAAATTCTTCACGGGCAATATCCGACGCCGAATATACCGACGCGCCGTCTTCATCAACTACCGTATATAACACTTCCAGATTGTTGTCGGCAATCACAGAGGCTACAATCTCCTGCGCCTCTTTACCACCGGTGCCGTTCCCAACGGCAACAAGCTGAATATTATGTGTCCGTATTGCTTCAAGAACGAGTTTCTTCGCCTCTTCAGCTTTATACTGATAGAACACAAAGTTAGTAAGATACTTTCCCGTATCATCCAGTGCGGCGCATTTTGTTCCCGTGCGAATGCCCGGGTCGATACCAAGCACGCGCGTTCCTTTGATAGGCTGCTGCATTAAAAGATTTTTGAGGTTTTCACTGAATACGCTGATGCTGTGCGTGTCGGCATTCTCCTGTGCATCGCCGCGGATTTCGCGGATAACGGCGGGTGAAAGAAGGCGCTTTAAACCGTCTTCGATTGCTGTCTTGTGATACTCATTGTGCAATTCATAAGCGCCCTGCAAATTCCGCACTGCAGTTTCATCATCAACATCAATCGTGATTTCGAGTTTCGCCTCGCGCTCGCCGCGTTTAATGGCAAGTATGCGATGCGGTTTGATTTCCGAAAGTTTTTCGCTATAGTCCCAATACATCTGATAGACTGAAGTTTTTTTATCCTCATCCGTGCCTACACCCTTCACGATTATTTTCCCATCCGCCTCGTAGAATTTTTTTACTCTGGCGCGGTTTTCCGTATCCTGCGCGATACGCTCGGCAATAATATCCATAGCGCCCTGCAAAGCGTCATCAAGGCTCGCCACGGAAAGTTCAGGATTTTCTGTATTTTCGACAATAAATTCGCTTGCCTTTTCGCGCAGGGCTTCCGCCTCTAATATTTGCATTGCATCGGCAAGCGGCACTAGCCCCCGTTCTTCGGCAATCATCCCGCGAGTTTTTTTCTTGCGCTTGTAGGGCGCATAAATATCTTCCATCTCGGTTAATGTCGATGCCTTCATAATATTATCATACAACAACGGCGTGAGTTTTCCCTGCTCGAATATACCCTTGATGATCTCAATACGCCGCCTTTCAAGGTTCGTGTAGCGCTCCGCAAGATGTTCAATATCGCGCACCTGCACCTCGTCAAGGCTGCCCGTCGCTTCCTTGCGGTAACGGGCGATGAAGGGCACCGTGCCCCCCTCGCTAAGCAGCGCCATAACAACAGACACCTGCCCCAAACTGATTGTCAATTCGTCCGCAATGCGGTTCTTGATTTTTAATTCCGGCACCGCCAGCTTGTCGATAATCTCTTGATTCAATTCCATTCAAAACCTCAGAACTCACTCTAACAGAATCCCCAATTTCTTTCAACCTGCGCCCTCGAGCAGACAGCAATTACGAATTCGAAAATTAACCACGAACGGCACGAACCACACGAACAAATTGCGTATAATTCTCATGATTTCTCCTTGTTTACCACCAATATTCATATTCATTGCGCCTTCCGTTCGTGATGTTCGTGAGGTTCGTGGTTGAATTCGGAACTGCTGTCGGACAGAGTGCAACTCTTAGCCCGCAGGGTGCAATTTATTTTTCGGGGTAATTTCTAAAGTGATACCTATAATGCTAAGGTCTGGGTGGGCACCTCGCCCCCCCAGCGGGGCGTTGCGGCGCATAGGGGGAGACTTCCCCCTCCTCCCCAATTATCCTCCAATTACCCCCTTCGTCGAGAAGCCCCCCTGCTGGGGCTGAAGGCGCATTCAGTCCAAGCGGAGTGGCGCTAATGATAGCGCGAATATTTTGCTTTTACGCTGATAGTCGTAGTGTTTGCGCTTCGCATCCGGCAGCGTTTCGACGGCGGCTTCGCTGAAACCCAGCGTTTCAAACCAATCTTGCGTGCTTACGGTAAGGACGAATACCCGCCGCATTGCGGCTCTTTTCGCTTTTTCAATGAGATAGCGGACGAGCCTGCGCCCTATGCCCCGCTCCGAATATGCAGGACCGGCAACCAGCGCGGCAATCTCCGCTTGCCCCTCACCCCATCGATGCAGCGCGGCGCAGCCGTGAACCGTGCCGTCAATGACAAACACGACAAAATCATCCTTCTTCTTTTGAATGTCCTCGGCATTGCGGCGGCGGAGAATGCCCTTCTGCATCAACGGCTCCATGAGGCGCAGCATGTCGGGAATATCCGACGTGCGTATCCCCCGAATAGCTTCGTATTCATCAGCATAAACCATCGTTCCCGCGCCGAAGTTCGAAAAAAGCTCGCTGAGTATCACGCCTTCTTCCCAGCCGTTCACAATATGAACGCGCTCAACGCCGGCTTTCGACACTTCAAGGGCAAGCCGCAACGCTTCAAGCGAACGCTCTTTAATCGTTGCAGGGGGCTTCCGTGAAATCAGTATTTGATTTGTTGCTACCGGCGCCCCCCCCCCCCCCTCATTCATGTGCAGAACCAGCGCCGCCTCTTCCGGGCTAAGGTGCAGTATCCGCCCGTCTTCGGAATATTCAACGGAATCGGGCGCGGTAAAATCGTTCGCAGTGAACGCCCCCCCCGCCGTTACGATGACCAGCTTAATCGCGCCGAGCGCCGCGCTAACGGCAACGGCGATTTCGTTGCTGGAAACATTGTAAGGCTTGCCGGTCGGGCTCCAGCCTATACAGGGAAGTATAGGCACCATCCCGAAATCCAAAATCCGCGTAAGCGCCTGCGTAAAAATCTTGTCGACGCTGCCTGTATTCTCCATGTCGATGCCGTTCACCACCCCGCGTCCGCGTGCGCGCACAAAGTTCCCGATAAGCGCATCAACATGAGCCGCCGAAAGCCCCGTGATAAAGCGCGTCGCCGCATGAAAAGCCGCCATCTCAACATAAGGAATCTCGTCATGCACCGTCCGCCGCTCGCCCTGCACAAACGCCGAACTCCGCTTGTGATTCGCCAACACCACATCAATATACTCCGCCGCGCCGGGCACTATCACCACCCGAATGCCCGATTTAGCAAGCAAACCAATATCCTTCATCAAGTAGGGAAAGCCCGCCGCTTCCGTTACAGGATATTCAATCTTGAATACAATAGTTTGAGCGTTAAAACGATTCTGATAGAGAAACGCTTCACGCACCAAATTCATCGAAGAAACTTCCGCAGTCATTTTTTTAGCATAGAGTTTTTTTCAAAAAAAACCCAGTGGCGCCCAGACCGAGCCAGCAATTACGAATTCGAAAATTAACCGCGAACGGCACGAACCACACGAACAAATTGTGCATAATTCACATGATTTCTGCCTTGTTTACCACCATTATTCATATCCTTTTTCGTCTTCCGTTCGTGTTGTTCGTGCCGTTCGTGGTTAAAATTTTCTTAATTCCTCATACGTGGTTGAATTCGGAACTGCTGATTGTTGACAAGGGCGCCTTGAATATTACTGGGGAAAAGACGAATATGGAATAAGTTTGAAACGCACGAGGGAACCGTAATGGCTAAAGTAATAATGGTGCAGGGAACAATGTCCAATGCAGGGAAAAGCCTCCTCGTCGCAGGACTCTGCCGCGTGTTTTGGCAGGATGGGCACCGCGTCGCCCCCTTTAAGTCGCAGAACATGGCGCTGAACTCCTGGATAAGCAACGAAGGGCTGGAGATGGGGCGCGCCCAAGTCGTGCAGGCACAGGCTGCCGGTATCACGCCGAGCGTGTTGATGAACCCCATCCTCCTCAAGCCGGTCACAAACATGGGCTCGCAGGTCATCGTGCGCGGCGAAGTGCGCGGCGCCATGGATGCCGCCGAATACTTTTGCGCAAAAAACCAGCTCTTCCCCGAAGCCCTCGCCTGCTACGAGGAGCTTGCTTCCCAATACGATATAATCGTCGTCGAAGGCGCCGGCAGCCCCGCCGAAATCAACCTCAAGGAAAACGATATCGTCAACATGGGACTGGCAAAAAAAATCCGCGCCCCCGTCCTCCTCGCCGGCGACATCGACCGCGGCGGCGTCTTCGCCCAACTCTACGGCACCCTCGCCCTCCTCGACGACGACGAACGCGCACTGGTCAAAGCGCTGATCATCAACAAATTCCGCGGGAACCTCGCCATACTCAAACCCGGCATCACCATGCTCGAAGAACGCTGCGGCAAGAAAGTCGCCGGCGTCCTCCCCTACCTCGACATCGACATCGAAGACGAAGACAGCCTCTCGGAACGCTTTTCCGCAAAACAACGGGATGCCGCCCTCGACATCGCCGTCATCCGCCTCCCTAAAATCTCGAACTTTACCGACTTTTTCGTGCTGGAGGCAATGCAAGGCGTCAGTGTCCGTTATGTCAACAACCCGCGTGAACTGAAAACCCCCGATATGCTGATCATCCCCGGCACCAAAAACACCATAGCCGACCTCCTCTGGTTGCGCGAAAGCGGGCTCGAAGCGGCAACGCTCAAACTCGCCGCACGCGGCGTCCTCATCATGGGTATCTGCGGCGGCTACCAGATGCTCGGCACGCGGATAACAGACGCCGAAGGCGTCGAAATCGCCGGCGGCGCCAGCATCGCCGGCATGGGGCTCCTCCCCATCGAAACCAACTTCTTCCCCGAAAAACAACGCAAACAAGTGCGCGGACAAACAGCAGCCTTCGGCGGCTGCTCCCTAGAAGGCTACGAAATCCACATGGGCGCCGCCTCAGGCGGTTTCAGCCCTAGCGAAGGGCGCCAGCAGTCCAAAACGCCGAGGCAGGTTTATAGCCGCCTTCAGGCGCCTCAGGCGCTTTCAAGCCCTAGCGAATCGGCTGGCGCTTTGGTATCAGACTGTGCCGGTTTATTGCTGAGTAGTACAACGAACGCAACAGCCGACACAGGTGCCGATTTAATCGTCCAGCAGGGCAATGTCTACGGCACCTACCTCCACGGGGTTTTCGACAGCGCCGAGTGCCGCGAAGCGCTTTGCGCGGAACTCTGCCGTCAGAAGGGCATCCCCCCCCTTGCCGAACACTTTTTCGATCTGGCACAATACAAAGAGGCTCAGTTTGACAAACTCGCCGCCGCAATCAGAGCGAACCTCGACATGAGCCTCATCTATAAAATTTTAGCGCCTTAGAATGATGGGGGAACAGGGAACAGGGTTTTACTTCGGAATTATAGCATGCATGAAATATGCTGACACATCAAAGTAAAATCTTCCCCATTCCCCATCCCCCAACCCCCTACGAAAGGGAGTATATTTATTAGGAGGAGGAAAAAATATGATCCACATTTATACCGGGGACGGTAAAGGTAAGACAACGGCAGCTATGGGGCTGGCGTTGCGCGCCGCAGGCTGCGGCAGACGCGTCGTCATCGTGCAGTTTATGAAAGGGCGCGACTCCGGCGAAATCAGCGTCCTCCGCTCGCTGCCGAACGTTACCGTCCTCCGCAACGCGCAGGATTACGGCTTTTTTTCGCGCACGAGCGAGGCTTCCCGCGCCCAAATCATCGCCGAGAATAACCAGAACCTCCAAGCGGCACTCGCCCTCCCCGCCGACCTCTTAATCCTCGACGAAGCCGTCGGCGCATACACACTGGGCGCCCTGGATACAGCCGCACTCGACGCACTCCTCGCCGCACCCTCACCAAAGCGGGAACTCGTGCTCACCGGACGCGACCCGCCCCCCAACTTAATCGAGGCGGCGGACTATGTTTCGGAAATCCGCAAAATCAAACACCCCTTCGACAAAGGCATCAAAGCACGGGAAGGAATAGAATATTAGGGAGGAGGGGGAAGTCTCCCCCTACGCTCCAAAGCCTTGCGGCTTTTCCGCTACCCCCTCTGCGGGGGACACCCCCGCAACACCCCCGCCGGCTGATCAAGTGGGTCGCCGCCTAACAGCAAAGCCCTAACGTAAAACGCTCGGTTAGGCCGCCACAGGCGGTTTCAGCCTTGCCATTAGTTAGAAAAGGGCGATTAGAGACAGGAAGCGGCGCTTCCAGCAAATGCTCGTGGCGTCGTGTATTGCAGCGAGCGCTGGCGCCGACGTTAGAGTGCGCGGCAAGGAGCATGACAGGAGCGCGTGCGCGATAGCGTTCGTGCCCTGTCCGAGAAAGCCTTCCCCCGGTGCACGAGATTGCCTCCCCGTATGACAGGAGCGCGTGCGCGTAGCGTTCGTGCCCCGCCCAATGAACGCACCCGCAAGGGTGTTTACGCAACAAATCGTTCATGGCGTGGCGCAAGACGCCCTAACACTTCGCAATAAAT
>JAITNZ010000044.1 GCA_031290205.1 Spirochaetaceae bacterium | reverse complement strand
TAAGCAAGTACATTTCCTCGTCGGACGCATTTTCCGCCACTTAGGAAAAGCATTACCGAATGTCGGCGAATAGCCGACTAAATTCGTTTACCAGTGAATTTTTTCGGCAAACCTTCCCCGCCCGCCCGGCTACGCGGCGGGGGCATCCCTACAGCCCAAGCGGTGAGGGCTTTTCGGACCAATTGGCTGGGTGCTACGTTTTCCGCCTGACAGTGAAGCCCTACAGCCAAGTGGTGAGGGCTTTTCGACCTACTGTCTAGGTGTTGGGGTTGTTGGCTAACAGTGAAGGCTTCCCCGCCCCGCCCAATGAATGCGCCCGAATAGGCGTAGTTGCGACTAATCGTTCATGGCGTGGCGCAGGACGCCCTAACACTAAGCCATATTGCAGGTTCACCTTTAGGTGAACCTGTGCGCCGCCCGCTACGTTTAGGATTTTTTACCTCAACAGCACCAGTGGTGAGGGCTTTTCGACCAATTTGAGTGGGTGTTACGTTTATCGCCTAACAGAGAAGCCTGTACAATAATTAAATCATAGCATCTTTGCTGTAACGCCCTTCTCAAAGTGAAGGCAAGGCTGATACCGCCTGAGGCGGATTAAATCATAGCATCTTTGCTGTAACGCCCTTCTCAAAGTGAAGGCGACCCCTGAACGCAGCCCCAAACCTGCTTAAGCCGTTAGACTGCTAACGCCCTTCGCATGAGCATGAAAGGGGGAAGGCTTTCTCGGACAGGGCACGAACGCTACGCGCCCGCGCTCCTGTCATCCTGCTAGCCGCGCGCTCTACCGTTGGGACCCACTGCGTAACATGAGCCCTTCTCAAAGTGAAGGCGACCCCTGAACGCAGCTACAAACTTGCTTAGGCTGTTTGGACTGCTAACGCCCTTTGCATGGGTATAAAGGCGCCTAAGGCGCTCTCTATCAGCGACTGGAGGTCGAGGCTTTCGTAGAGCGCTGTGGCTTCGGGAAGCGGGGCGCGGAGGATGGGGTGGAGCGGGCTGAAGAGCGTGCAGCAATCTTCGTAGGGGAGTATAGATGTTTCGTAAGTGCCTATCGCGATGGCTTTTTTGGTGATGTCTTCTTTGTCCATGCCGATGAGGGGGCGGAACACGGGGAGGGCGGCGCGGCTTTCGGCGCAGCGGATGTTTTCGACTGTTTGGCTTGCCACCTGCGAAAGGCTTTCGCCGGTAATTAGCGCCTTACACTTGGCGCGCCGTGCGATGCGGGAAGCGCATTCCATCATCGCCATGCGGAGCAGCACCGTCGCCCACGCCTCAGGCGCGCGCTCCTTGATACGCTGTTCGAGGGGGGTAATGCCCACCACAAAGAGTTTTACGGCAGCCGACGCCGTGTAGCGGGCAAGTATCCCCGTCAGCGCGACCACTTTCTGTTTAGCTTCGTCTGAAGTGTAGGGGTAGGCGTGAAAGTAGACGGCGGCGAGGCTCATGCCGCGGAGTGCCATGAGGAAGCCGGCGACCGGCGAGTCGATGCCGCCCGAGAGGAGGAGCAGCCCGCGCCCTGCCGTGCCGACGGGCAGCCCCCTCAGCCCTTTTTTTTCATAGCCATAGATAAAAGCCTTTTCCCGAATCTCGACATTGATGATGATGTCGGGGCGGCGGACATCGACCTTGAACGCGGGGAGCGCGGCGCTGATTGCGTCGCCGGCGCGGCAATTGAGTTCGTAGGAGCGCAGGGGGAAACTCTTATCCGTCCGCCGCGACTCCACTTTGAAGGAGCGCGCCCCGTTTTCGAAGCAACGTTGCGCTTCCTCGACGCAGGCGGCTATCACTTCGTCAGGCGACTTCTCGGTTTTACGGGCGCTCGCCCAGCCGGTGATGCCGGGAAGATGGGACAGCTCGTCCTCGACTTGGCAGGCGGCGCTGTCCGTGCAGCTGATATAAAAGCGCCCGTCGCGCATGACCAGTTGGGCGCCGCTTCCCCGCAGGGCTACGCTGAGGTTCCGGGCGAGTATCTTTTCAAATCCCGCCTTATTGCCCCCTTTCAGGGTGAGTTCGCCGAGTTTGACGAGAAAGGTCATTGCGGAAAAGTGTGCCCGGTGTCGTAGACGCCGCGACGGGATTCGCCGCGAACACTGGGAATATCGATAACCGTGCCTACTTCGATAAGGTCGGGGTTATTCGGGTCGGGTATTTTATGCTTGTTTGCCGCATAAAGACCATGCCAGCGCCAGGGGCTGCCATAAAACCATTTTGAAATATTCCAGAAACAGTCGCCGAACTTATCCCACGGGCGCACCTTGTATTGAGTCGGAAGCGAGGGCAAGTTCGGAGAGGGCGCTGTTTTTGAAGGGGGCGCGGCGACATCGGACAGGTCGACGGCAACGGCAAGGGCATTTTCCAAAGCTGCATCTAAATCGCCCTCCCGCTGCGAATCAAGCGCCGCCTCGCGGTGGGCTTCTGCGGCGGCAAGCTCCTTGGGGTAGTAGGTCGCCGCCTTACTTTGCTTTGCCCAGGCGATGCGGTCATCAGCGGCGGCAAGCTCCCGCTGCACACGGGAGGCAAGCATCATCCTCGCGATGTATTCGTCGGAGAGGCGCGCCAGACGCTCAGCCTCGCTTGAGTGGAACATCGACTCATCATAATTCCCATCCTGATAGAGGAGTTTTCCGAGGCTTCGCTCTTTAAGGCTGGCTTCGTAAAACTCGTTATGAAGCACCGAATAACTCACCTTTGGGGGCGCTTCGGGCTCGTTCACCGCATCCTGCTCTATCGGCGCATCCTGCGCCCAGAGTCCCGCGCTCAAGCAAAAAAGTAAAAAAAATATTATCCGCCGCATACACATACCCCCATGATTTTTTTAATCATAGGGGGTATCAGGCAAATAATCAAGCACTGCATTACTGAGTCAATGATTAGGAACGCCCGCTGTTTGGGTAGCTCCGCTTGTATTTATGGGCCCTGGAGGACTTGAACCTCCGACCTACGGATTATGAGTCCGCAGCTCTAACCAACTGAGCTAAGAGCCCCTCATTCCAATAAAACGATTATCCTTCAAATTTATCTGCGAGTCAAGCTACCTTCAGCAGCTCCCGCACTTATGCTACCCCCGCGATTTTCAATCGCAGGGACCGGGCGGGGCGGGGAAGGCTTGCCGAAAAACAGGCACCCATTTCCTAAGCAAGTCGTTTTCCTCGGCGGACGCATTTTCCGCCACTTAGGAAATGCATTACACTATGTCGGCAGTAGCCGACTAAATTCGTTTACCAGTGAATTTTTTCGGCAAGCCTTCCCCGCCCCGCCCGCTACGTCAGGATAATCCCCCACAGCACAAGCGGTGAGGGCTTCCCGACGATCTGGCTGGGCGGCGCTTTTTCCGCCAAACATTAAGCCCAAACAGCAAAACGCGCGGTTAGGAGCATGGCAGCGAGCGCGGGCGCGTTAGCGCTTGTGCCGCTGACCGAGATTGCCTTCCCCCTGCCCAAGCGGGGAGGGCTTTTCGACGAAGGGGGAAATAGGGAGGGATAGGGATGATGGATTTTTTCGAACTATTTTGAACTACTTGGAATATGCTGATACTTCGAAGTAAAAATCCATAGTCCATAATCTTCCGTTCGTGGTTATTCTTCGAATTCGAAATCGCCGATGCCAAACAGCACGAATATTGCTATTCGTGCTGTTTCTGTGTGCTTCTCGATACTGCTCTAGTTCACTACCGAAAACGCCAGCCGGAAGCCGATGCTGTCGCCGCGCTCAATCGGTTCATAATTGCAGCCGCGGTCTGTAACGCCGAGCTGAGTACTAGTTAGCTCGCTAAACCAGTGCCCGCCGCGCGCCACGCGTTTTAATGAGCCCTCGCCGGTCTCTTCACCAGACGCCAGTCCCGTAGGATCGGTTACCGTGCCTGTGAGTGCGTTATTATTCATGCGGTCAAAGCACATATCCGCCACATTCCCCGACATGTCGAACAAGCCAAGGCTATTTGCGTTCTTCTTCGCTACCGGATGGACACCATAGTCAGTGAGCGCCCCCACAAAATTGCCCCCACCCGGATAGGTAGTGTAATAATACCATGCCACGTTGTTCTGGTTGCTGTCAGCAACTCCAGGATACTTATAGCCCCACGTTGTCGTATCATTCTGATTTCCGCCGCGCGCGGCAAACTCCCACTCCGCTTCAGTCGGCAGCCGATAGCCGTTCTTGCTCCTGTCCATCGCCACATCCCTGCCTAGCGCCGAGGTCATACCCGTCACGCTTTTGAAAACAGCCGAGTTGTAGGTATATACCGGATCGCGTCCGGTCAACTCGCTATATAAATTGCACCACGCGATCATATCGAACCAGCTTACCCATGTTACCGCGCGCTGCGTTTTTTCAGCTTCCGTCAAGAGGCTCGTCCCTTTCGCCATTTTACCTAAGCGGGCATCGGAGTATCCGTTCGTATCGGCGTTCATATCACCGCCGGTTCTTTCAGGCACGCGCGTTTC
>JAITNZ010000018.1 GCA_031290205.1 Spirochaetaceae bacterium | reverse complement strand
TTTCGACTTCACGGTTTTCTTATTCATCCTGTAACTACCCACATTTTCATTGCTGACTGAATACTAGATTAATTGCGTAAACACCCTCACCGGTTCGGGTGCAATTATCGGGCGAGGGGGAGACTTCCCCCGCCTCTACTGGATTACTACCATAGTGCCGCCTGATTTACCAAGAATTTGGAAGTGCACCCGAGTCGCTGAAGGGCACTTGAAACAATCATTTTTCTTTCGTAAAATGATTTCAAACTACAAAAATGGGAAATTATAGAACAAGCGCGGTCGTTTTATGTTTATTTGTGTTAGTTTCCTTTTCTACGGCGCCGCTTTTTGCGTTTGGCAAGGGCGATACCGAGAAAAAAGAGCTACAGGAAAAAAATTGGATGATCTGCCTCACTGATTTTGATGCTTCAGAGTTGCCGCCGTCTCAGACTGTAACGAGCAGGGTTATTATGCGTCAGTTAATCAATCATCTGAATGGTCTCGATTATAAATTACGGACGACCAAGGAATATGATTATTATTGGACTGCCGCGTGGTTGAGCGCTCAGAGTCAAATCGCAAAACAAATCGCGGATAAACAATCTGCGCGGGATAAGCTTATTTTCGCGGGCTACACGGATTGGCGGTATAATCAGGAAAAAGATAAAATTGATGCGGAGATAGAACTATTACGCGGGCAGTTAGACGCGGTGGAATTGACCTCGCCTGCTATTTCGACGATACCTATCTTTACCTTGGCGGAAGAAAATTTGACCGGCACATTTCCCGATCCTCCCGCGAAAAGCGGAGAGTATTTTTTCTGTACGGCTCATAAGGTAAACGGTTTTTTAAGCGGCAAAGTTTCGCTGTATCATGACCGTTTTCTGGTTGAAGTTCAGCTATGGACTGTGTGGACACGTTCGTATTCATATAAAGACAGTATTGTTTTTTCGATTGAAGATATCGACTTGGCACTTGGTGAGTTTGCTTCAAAACTGATTAATTCGATAAGCGGTATGGAATCGGCGGAACTGCTTGTTAGGGCAATGCCTGAAAATGCCGCTATCATTGTTGACGACCAATTTGCGAGTGATAAAGGCAAAACAAAAACCATTCAGCGAACGCCTGGTCCTGTTGAAATTACCGTGTATGCCGAGGATTATGTTCCCGCAACGGAGACGATAGAATTAAATGAGGGGGAACATACTGATATGACATTTGACCTTACCCCCATCCCTACCGGAGCGTATACGATAGATACCAAAACCGGAGAACAGGCATCGGTGTACAAAGGCTCGGAATATGCGGGGACGACGCCGCTTACTTTAACTGGTCCGCTGGGTGATTATGGACAAGTTAGCGTTCAAACAGAGGATGATCGATCCGAACAAACGATATTTCAAATTGTAGACAATTCAAAGATAATACTCGACCCCAAAATACCACCTGCGTCGGACAGGATAGAGAAGGCGCGGAAAGGCTTTTACGGCGCTTTTGGACGGTTTTGGATAGGGTTTCCCATTGCTTATATTTTGTGGAGTATATCGGGTACCTTTATCGCAACATATAATGCCAATCCGACGGTAGCGCAGTATGACCATGCATATGCATGGAATTATGTGTCTGTAGGCGCTTGGATTGGTTTTGGCATTCTGCTTACTGATGTTCTTGTCCGCTTTGCTATATATATATATCAGGGGAATAGACCGGGTGCGATTTTACCGCCCAAGCCTCGCCCTGTGACCGATCCAATGATAATAGGAGAATAGAATGTTGATAAACCGCCGAATAGTTAAACGCCTTGTATTGGTATTGGTATTTGCTTTATGTGTCTCGGCGCTTAGCGCTCAAGATTTGGAATTACCGCTCGTCATATCGGCAAAAGGCAAAAGCTTTGTCATTGGAAACGGCGGTAGATCAGAAACATACTGGACGGGGCAGTTGAGCGAAGAAAGAATCAGGCTTTCCACTGACGATATGCTACAAACCGGTAAAGGCGACTTTGTGCAGGTAGCGCTCCAGGGAAGCGACGCAATCTTATTCCTTGCCGAAAGCACCTCGGTCATCTATACGGGGAACCCCGCCAAGCAGGATACATTTACGCTTGTTTATGGAAGGATGCGCATCAGGTCGAAGGGCGGGCGTCCAATCACCATTCTGAATGAGAACACTTCGATAACGATAAACGGCGGTGATCTCAACATTGATTATATCTACACGCCTTCCGTTCCCGCAACACAAAAACCGGTGTTGCGCCTGAGCGCTATTCCAAGTAGCCTTAAAGACAATATCGTTGTTCTCCCGAAAGCCAGTGATTCATCGTTCGGCAGGCTTACTCTCAAGCCGGGTGAAACACTGTTAGTTGATTCCTTTACGTATGGCACAGAGCGCATTGTTCTTGATAATACTATTATTCCCTATTGGTCATTCGTGAGCGACCCGAATTATGTCGCGACAATGGGTGCGATGGAATGGAACCCCGAACCTGCCCCCGACGAGGATTTTGTCGGCATACGGGATTTTGACTTTCAACAGAGTACGATTAACTTAAAAACAGGCGGCATTATCACCGGCTTGGCATTGATATTAGCCGGTATTGCCATTCAAAGCAGCATATATTTTATGGGTGATTCTTTGGGCAAGGATCAATCGCAACTGATATACGGTATGGGTTACCTGCCGATAGGGATTGGATCATTCACCCTCCTTGCCGCATACTTCTATAAAACGCCCACACGCCCAAATATCAAGTAAAAAAAATCCCCCCTGCGCATAACGAACGCTTATGGCGCCCCCTTGTATATCAAAACGAATTCACCGATAATAACAGCATGAGCATTATTCATCTGCCGAAAAAATCGGCTTTTTTGTGGACAATTGTTACCTGCGTTTTTTGCGCGTTTTTCATTGTCGCGTCGGCGCCCCGTGTGGAAGCGCAGACTGCCGCTTCTACCGCCGAACAGCGCCGCCTGACTGCGCTGATTCAAAATGTTTTTGGTTTTATTCAGAGCCATTATGTCGAAGAGGTTGACGCCGAAAAACTCTACGAGGGCGCCATGACCGGTATGCTCAACGCGCTCGGCGACCCCTATTCCCAGTTCCTTCCCGAAAGGGAGATGAGCGACCTTAATCAGAATGTTATCAAGGGGAATTACGGCGGCGTGGGGCTCTACATCTCGAAGCCGATTGCCGAGCGCAGTGACGGCAAACCTTCATTCGTCGAGATTGCCTCGCCGATTGAGGATACCCCCGGCTGGCGCGCCGGTTTGCAGCCCGGCGACCTTATCACCAAGATCGGCGACGAGAGCACGGCGGACCTCACGATGGACGATGTGCTTGCCCGTTTGAAGGGACCAGCCGGCGAAAAGGTGAACCTTACCATTCAGCGGGGGGAAAAACTCTCGTTTCCGGTCACGCTTACCCGCGAAATCATCGAAGTGCCGACGGTAAAATCGGCGATGATTGGCGACATAGCCTACCTCAGGCTCATTACTTTTGGTAATATGACGGCGGGACGGGCAAAAGAGGCGATAACGGGCTTTCAAAAGACGCCTTATAAGGGCTTTATTCTCGATTTACGGAATAATTATGGCGGGTTGTTGAATTCCGCCGTTGATATATGCGATCTTTTCCTTCAGGCAGGGACTATCGTATCGGTAAAGTCGCGCATTCCGGGTCAGAATTCGGTTTACAGCGGCAGCAAAGGCAAGCCGATGGTTCCCGAAAACATTCCCGTTGTTGTGCTTATCAACCACGGCTCCGCATCGGCTTCTGAAATTGTGGCGGGAGCGCTCAAGGATAGGGGGCGTGCCTATCTTATCGGCGAAAAATCCTATGGTAAAGGCTCGGTGCAGCAGGTTTTCCCGCTGGATAAATCGGGTTTTAAGATAACAACGGCGCGTTATTACACACCGAGCGATGTGAATATCGACAAGATTGGGATTCCGCCCGACCGCGAAATTCTCTTTCCCAAGTATTCAAACGAGGACATGGAATCGCTGAATAAGTTGCTCAATTCAAACGTGATCAAGACATTTGTTGAGGAGCATCCCCACGCCATCCCCGGAGTATCCGATAGTTTTGCGCGGCAGCTTCAAGGTGAATATAAGTTGGATATAAACCTGCTACGCCGTCTTATCCGCGACGAGCAGAACCGCACGGTGATAGTGCCGATTTATGATATGGAATACGATGTGCAGTTGCAGGAAGCGGTTAAAATCATCCGCGAAGGGGTCTACTATCAACTGATTAGAAACACGAAGACCCTCCGCGACCTCCAAAACGAGACTGAAGACGCGCAGGCTTCGTAATGTCCTCACCCATTCATCTTCAATGCTCGCATCGAATTGAGGATTGCGAGCAGGGCGACGCCGACATCGCCGAACACGGCAACCCAAATTGACGCGGAGCCGAGTGCGCCCGCCAAGAGGATGATGCCCTTTATGCCGAGTGCGAATACGATATTCTGCAATGCTATGCGGTGAGTCCTCTGCGAGATGCGAATCGCCAGCGGGATTTTCCGTAACTCATCGTTCATAAGCACAATGTCGGCGGCTTCGATTGCCGCATCGGATCCAATGCCGCCCATAGCAATTCCCGCGTCGCTGAGGGCAAGACAAGGCGCGTCGTTAATGCCGTCGCCTACAAAGAGAACGGCGCCGGAAGATTGAGGAGCATTTTTGATTGCTTCGAGACGTTCACACTTTTCGTGGGGAAGAAGCCCGCTGGACACCGAATCGATGCCTATTTCCCGCGCCACTGTTTCGGCTGATAATTTTGTATCGCCTGTGAGCATCACGATACTCTGCATACCCAATTGTTTTAATTCTTTTACCGCCTGCGCGGCATCTTCTTTTATCTCGTCATTGATGATGATAAATCCGGCACATAGATTTTCCACGGCAATATAGACAAGCGTCCCCGTACCATTATAGGTATCGTGTGCTATTGCTTCGCTTTCAAAAAATTTGGCGTTACCCGCGATCACTTGTTTCCCGTTTATCACCACCTTAATTCCGTTGCCGGCAATCTCTTGCGCGCCGGTGATGCGCGCGCTATCTATATCATGCTGATATGCACTGCATATTGATAATGCAATGGGGTGGTTTGAAATGGATTCAGCATGAGCGGCATAGAACAAAACCTCTTCTTTGCTAAACGAACCTGACGGCACAATATCGCTTACCCGAAAGATTCCCTTTGTTAAGGTGCCTGTTTTATCAAAAATGATGGTTTTCGCCTTGTAGAGCGCCTCTAAATAGTTGCTCCCTTTAATTAAAATGCCGTTTTTTGAAGCGGCGCCTATGCCGCCGAAAAAGCTTAAAGGCACCGAAATAACCAGCGCACAGGGGCAGGATACGACGAGAAACACCAGCGCACGGTAGACCCAGGGGGAAAAATCCGCAAGGGAGGAGGCGCCTAAACATAAAGGGGGCAACAGAGCGAGGAGCAATGCTGAGATGCACACAAACGGCGTATAATAGCGTGCAAAACGGGTAATAAAGTTTTCTATACGCGATTTTTTTTCGCTGTTATGTTCGACCAGTTCTAATATTTTCGATACGGTTGATTCACGTTCGGTCTTTGTTACTTGAACAGAGAGAACGCCGGTTTTGTTGATCGAGCCTGAAAGAATTCCGCTGCCTACCCCAACATCGCGCGGCGCAGATTCTCCTGTGAGCGCTGATACATCAAGGCTTGATAGACCATCTATGACGATGCCGTCAAGCGGAACACGCTCGCCTACTTTTACCACAATAATATCACCCACGCGAACCTCCGAGGGGGGCGCCCGTTCGATTCTATCATCATGTTTTATATTCGCGTATTCCGGTTTTATATCCATCAATCTGCTGATTGAAGAACGCGATTTCCCCACAGCGGAATCCTCAAACGCTTCGCCAATTTTATAAAAAAGCATAACGGCTACGGCTTCAGGATATTCACCGATGCAAAACGCCCCGATAGAAGAGACGCTCATCAAAAAATTTTCGTCAAATATTTTCCCATGCGCTATGTTTTTAATCGAACGCAAGAGGACATCGGCGCCGATTAACAGAAATGCCGCGAGGAAGAGACTTAATTCAATAAAGGGAATTGATTTTATTGACGAAAGTGCCGGGAGCCTCACCAATTCAAAAGCGATACCTAAACTTAAGACAAATAACACGGAACCTGCAATCATCCGTATTTTGTTACCGTTCCATCCAGTTTCGCCGTCTTGAGTCTTCGGGGCTGATTTCCCGCATTGTTCACAACAGCAAATATCATTTGTTTCCATAATTTCCTCCGTTACTCCTTTATATGGCAGAGTCCCTGTGCCACAATATTTCTAACATGATCATCGTCCAGCGAATAGTAGACGATCTTTCCCTCTCGGCGCGGCTTGACGAGTTTCGTTTGCCGGAGGGAGCGCAATTGATGCGAAATTGCCGATTTTGTCATCCCAAGCAGCGCGGCTATATCGCAGACGCACATTTCCGCATTGAGCAGCGCCAATATTATTTTAAGCCGCGTGGAATCGGCAAACATCTTAAAAAGATCCGCAAGGTCAAAAACCGTTTCTTCATCCGGCATCAAAGTCCGCACGGAATTTACGACATCCTCGTGGATAAACGAACAATCGCACGTCTCAAAGTTTTTGTCATTCTCCATACATATTATCCTTATTCAAAAAAAGTATGTTCAATTGAACATCTGTTCAAATGTATAAATAATAATAAAAAAAGTCAATACCGTCACTTTGAAAAGGGCGTTGTTGCCTAAGTTGTGCAGTGAAACAGCGAATCGTGGGGACGTGCAGGGCGGGGAAGGCTCAATAAAAAATCCCCGCTTCAAACAGCGGAGATTGTTTTTTGTAGAGGAAATTTTTTGTACGTGTGGGGTTTACTACCATGAATTCGAAGCGTTGCCATAATTTAACCGCAGCAAGCGGCGGCGCACAGGCTCACCTAAAGGTGAACCTGCAATTATTGCGTAACGTTAGTGCAACCTGCGCCACGCCTCTTCGAATGCTGCTGTTAAACGCCCTTACGGGCGCGTAGTCCCGCGTGCCCTCACCTTAAAAAGACCGGATAGGACGCATATATTGTCCATAATACTTGTAGGTGTGCATCTGTTGACCATTAGCTAAACTCTGCATCCAACTATCATTCGAACCTTCCTGGGAGGACGACCAGTACCATGCATCACCGAATCCCCCGATACTACTCTTCGTTTCATACATCTCGTTTAACTCGTCCTTGCTTGGCAAAAACCAGTCGGTGTAGCTGTTATGAGTATAAGCGTCGCAAAACTGTGCCGCTGTATCAACATCTGCCCAATCATCAGGATTCAAGGCGGCGATGATGTTAGCGGTATTCTGTTTTCCCGATCCGATATGAGTCCCCGTCCCAATGTTGCTGTTATAGGTGCCCCATGTTGTTTTGCCTTCGTCGCTTGCGTTAAAAACTGTAGGCGCCGCTTCCAGATAGCGCCAGCCGTCAGCGGCATAGTTCGGATTAACATAGAAGATTTTACCTCCGGCGGGTCCGGTGTCGCCTATGGCAAATACGGTATACGGCATCCCCTGGACTATCGCAGAATCGAAGTCCTCATAGCCTTGCTTGTGCGCGCTGACGATAAAGCTGTAGACCTGTTCGTTGGTAAGCGAGCTAATCGTTCCTGTAAGGGATGCGCCGGTAATTTTTGTGCCCCCCTTGACCGTCTGGACAATTGTCTGTTCCCCCAAACAGTAGTAGATGTCATAGCTGTCCGCCGCGGGGGCAGAAGCCGTTATGGTGTAGCTTACCTGTCCGTTTCCCGTCGCAAAGGCGATGCTCGGAACGCTCACCCAGTTCTTCACCGTGAAGCTCACGGTAAACGATTTTTCCTGCGTGATATTGCCGCCCGATACGGTAATCGTCGCGCTGTAGTTCTCGCTTGGCGCGCCTGCGGCGGGACCCAGTCCCGCTTTCGGCTGCACGGTGAAAGTCGCCGAGTTACTGCCAAACGCCGTGCCGATACTCGCTAGCGTAGTAGCGTTTAGGTCAAAATTCGAGCCTGTTATCCCCACGCTCAATGCGCCGGTTTCCGCGTCTCCGGTATTGCGGACGCTTACGGTAAGGGCATCGGGACGCTGGGTGTAACCGGTAACTGTTTCGCCGAATGCATAATTCCCGTCGAGCGGGTCGCTGCCGCCGCCGGAGAGGACGATGCCATAGACCGACTCCGCTCCTAACGTTACTGTTACCCGGTAGTCAGCTGTCGTGGTCTCATCTAATGCCGTTACCGTATATTGCACCGGACTGTTTTCCGAATTGCTAAAGTCATGCGCTATTCCGCTTTCTGGCGAAATACTCGCCCCCGAATGCATGATAGAGGGTGTGAGGGCGCCGAGCGCGGTTCCGTAGGGCACCGTCACGGCGATGCTCGTCCCGGTAATGATGCCGGTAACGGTCTCGCTCAGATTCGGGGAATTTTTGTTCGCCGTAAACTGAAACGAGTTGATACTCGCCGAGCTTGATGTCTGCACATACACGGTAACTTCGTAGTCCTTGAAATCGCCCGTTCCATCCGATGTAACGGTATAGGTAAGCGGATTGCCAAAATCCTGTGCGCCCACCGGAGTAACCGTGCAGCCCGGATTGACGGTAACGGTCGGCGTCAAAGCGCCGGTGTCCGTGCCTACAGGCGCCGTAAGCACGATTTTTCCTGTTGCTTGGTCGATGCTGCCGATAGCTTCGGCGTCCAGTGACGGGTTTTGAGCGCTCACCACGAAGCGGAAGTCGAGCAGAGCCGGTCCGTCTTCATCGGGGATTTTTTGCCCATTGAGGGACCACGGGCGGGAAGTCGGCGTAATGCCGGGTTTGGTGATAGTTACCCGCGCGATGCCGCCGGTAGCAGGAATATTGACGACCGTAAGCGTGTAAACCACCGCATCTGCATTTGTGGCCTTGATGACCTTGGTCGCCTTGAGCTTTTTTGAGAAATCCGCAGGGTAGTCACACTCGAACGTGAAAAAATTGGCTAAGGATGCCTCGTCAAGGTCGCCTGTCAAACCGGCAATCGCCTTGTTAAAGGCGAGCGCCAACTTCGCCGTCCCCGTCCCGTCATCGCCGAAATTCGGCTTGGTCGGCGTCAAACTGATCCACACCGTCTCGGCGGCGCCGCTTATATCTTGCCCCGCAGTCGACGCAATCACCTCGCACGAGGCAAACGCGCCGGCGAAAGCTAACACGATGAGCAAAACGCTCCCGATTGCAAATTTTGTAATTTTGTTTTTCATAATTTTTCTCCTCTATAAATAGTTATTATTTATTAGTCGCCCTACGGTCGGCTTCTTTTCAGCCGCTTGCGCGGCGTCCAATACCTTTGTCCACTGTCCATTCCTCTCTCTGCGCTTTCCACGTCCAGAGCCGCCATCAATGCACCAATTTCGATTTTGTTGTGTTCTCCTTGCAGTCTTTTCCAGATGCCATTTTTGAGGTGATCGATGCATTGAGGATATTCCGCAATCATGCTTGAAATATGTTGATTTTCTGCCGTCCAACCATGCGTTTCTGCCGCAGAAAGCAGAAAAATAGCGCGTTTTCGCCTCCAATTCGTGCCGCCGGCAATAGTGAAAAAAGTGCAAAAAAGAGCAAATTTTTGACTTGAGCTTGTTAAATCGTAATGGGGGGGGGGGGGGGGGGGGCACAAATTAAAAATTAACAATGAATAATGAGCAATTTTTTTTTCCTAAAAACGCTTATTTTTGCAACCCGAGCGGGATTTTGAATTAAATTGC
>JAITNZ010000227.1 GCA_031290205.1 Spirochaetaceae bacterium | reverse complement strand
ACGCCTCTACGAATGCCGCTGGATAAACGCCCTACGGGCGCGGCGGCTGGGCGGGGCGGCGCCCCGCAGAGGGGGTAGCGACGCAATTTTGCGGCGCGTAGGGGGAGACTTCCCCCTCCATATACTGGAGATTTCCATAGCGCCTACCTGATTTACCCAGAATTTGGAAGTGCACCCGGGCTGCTGGAGTGCTCTTCCCACTCTCCTGTTTTTCCGCTACACTGCCCTCATGGCTCATGTTGGAAAAATTACCCAGATAATGGGACCGGTTATTGATGCGCGTTTTGAGGAGGGGGAGGTTCCCGCGATACTCAACGCGCTACACGTCAAGCTTGGCGGGGATGACGGCGGGCGGACCGTCACGATGGAGGTGTTGCAGCACATTGGCGATAACCGCGTGCGCTGCGTGGCGATGTCGGCGACGGAGGGGCTTTCCCGCGATTTGCCGGTGATCGACAGCGGTAGCCCCATCCGCGTGCCGGTCGGCGAAAAGGTGCTTGGGCGTATGTTCAGCGTAACAGGCGAGGTAATCGACGACTGCGGCGCGTTTTCGGACGATGAGTACGAGCCGATTTACCGCCCTGCGCCGCCTTTCGACGAGCTGAAGCCGGCGACCGAAGTGTTCGAGACGGGCATCAAGGTGATTGACTTGATTGCGCCCTATGCGAAGGGCGGCAAAATCGGGCTCTTCGGCGGGGCGGGAGTCGGGAAAACGGTGATCATCATGGAATTGATTCACAACATTGCCACCGAACATGCGGGCTACTCGGTGTTTACCGGCGTCGGCGAGCGCAGCCGCGAGGGGAACGACCTCTGGAACGAGATGAACGAAAGTGGCGTCATCGGCAAGACGGCGCTTGTTTTCGGGCAGATGAACGAGCCGCCGGGCGCCCGTATGCGGGTAGCCTATTCGGGGCTGACGATGGCGGAACATTTCCGCGACTGCGGCGGGCAGGATGTGCTGCTCTTCATCGACAACATCTTCCGCTTTATTCAGGCGGGCTCGGAAGTATCCGCCCTCCTCGGACGGATCCCCAGCGCCGTCGGCTACCAACCGACGCTGGCAAACGAAATGGGCGCCTTCGAGGAACGCATCGCCTCGACCGCGCGCGGCTCGATTACCTCCGTGCAAGCGGTCTATGTGCCCGCCGACGACTTAACCGACCCCGCGCCGGCGACGACATTCGCCCACCTCGACGCGACGACCGTCCTCGACCGCAAGATCGTCGAGCTCGGTATCTATCCTGCCGTCGACCCGCTCGGCTCCACCTCGCGGATCCTCGACCCGTCAATCGTCGGCGCCGAACATTACGAGACCGCCCGCCGTGTGCAGCAGACCTTGCAGCGTTACAAGGAATTGCAGGACATCATCGCGATACTCGGCATGGACGAGCTTTCCGCCGAGGACAAGCTCACCGTGTCGCGCGCCCGCAAAGCGCAGCGTTTTTTCAGCCAGCCCTTCGCTGTCGCCGAAAAGTTTTCAGGACTCCCCGGCGCCTACGTTCCGGTAAAGGAAACCGTGCGCGGCTTCAAGATGATCCTCGACGGCGACTGCGACAAAGTCCCCGAACAGCTCTTCTTCATGGCAGGCAGCATCGACGACGTCCTCTCGAAGTTCAAAGCAGAATGATGAATGATGAGTGAAAAAAAAGTTCAAACTGAAATCTTCCCCCCATCCCCCTCTTTAATGAGCGCGACCTTTAAACTTGAAATCTACACTCCCTACCGGCTGTTCTATAACGATGATGCCGCGGCAATTGTGCTGCATATCTCGGACGGGGAGATATGTCTCTATGCGGGGCATAGCTTGTTCACAGCGCCGGTGAAAACCTGCGCGGGGCGGATACGGGGGAAAGACGGCGCATGGAAAAACGTCTTTTTCGCCGACGGCATCATCGAAGTGAAGAAAACAAAAACGGTGCTGCTCGTCGACGCCGCCAATTGGACCCACGAAATCGACACGGAGAGGGCGGAAGCGGCAAAAAAAGACGCCGAGGCGACGCTGGCGGAGAGCGCGTTCAAGTTCGAGCAAACCGCCGCCAAGAAAAAACTCCACCGCGCCGAAATACGGCTGCGGGTGGCTCATCAAGAAAACTAACAAGGGGGGGGAAGGCTTTCTCGGGCAGCGCACGATGCGCTAGAGGATTGACGCAAGTGCGTTGGGAGACCCTGTCGCGCAAATCGCCCAGAACGCGCGGGGCTTTCGTGCGCTCATTGATAACGCCGTCGATGAAACGTATAAAGACGAATTCTGTTGCGCGGTTCCGGTGCGCTCCGAAACGATAAAGGCACACCCCGAAGCAACGGTGAAGTTTTTGCGCACCATTCAAAAAGCTACCAAGTTTATACAGAAAAACCCGACGAAGCAGCGCAAGTCCTCAGCAGTAATAAGCGTGTCGCCGGCGACCCGCGGTGAACGTCGGTGTCCTTCAAACCTTAAGCTATCGTGCGTCGGTAAACCAAGCGCTGCCCACCCTTACCCGCAACGCAAAAGATATGCAGAGGCTTGGACGCATCAAAGCTGATATCAATGTCGATGCTCTGATTCGAGATGTCTACGCCGAGATTCCCGGTGTGCCCGACTCGCTGTTTTAAGCGCCCACGGCGCCACAGGCGCTTTTTTTACCTTGCCTTCACTTTGAAAAGGGCGTGGGCACACGGTTGCCGAGAAATACGAAGCCGCAGAGTCCCGCGCTTAAGACTATTATGACGGGGTTAGCGTTAAACATGAGGGAGAGCGCAAAACTTGCCATAAAAATTATCAGGATGATGATATTTTTGAGAAGGGGCAGTTCTTTGTTACGAAGATTTTTGACCAGTTTGCAGACTGTGTCCAGAATTAACGCGCCGACAGCGAGTCGTATGCCGTTAAAACAGTGCTGAACTACCGGCATATCGGCGAAATTCCTCAGCGTCTGCGCGATGATGACGATCATCGTAAGCGACGGCAGCGCAAAACCGAGCGTCGCGATTATGCCGCCTGGGACACCGCATCGGTTATAGCCGATGATGGTAGCAACGTTCACGGCGATGATGCCCGGCGTTACCTGCGCGATGGTGTAATACTCCAGAATAGCGGCGGAAGTCGTCCATGCGCGCTTCTGGACAAGTTCGCGCTCCAAAATAGGCAACATCGCATAGCCACCGCCAAATGTGATGCTGCCTATCTTGGCAAAGACGAGAAAGAGTTCAAGAAGCGCTTTCACCGCCTCGGCGCCTATCGATTAATAATTCTCTGCCAGTACTTGAAAGTAATCCCGCGGGTGATTGCAAACGGGGCAGAGTTCGGGGGCTTTCTTGCCGATAGCAATGTGCCCGCAGTTTGAACACTGCCACATCATATCGCCCGATTTCGAGAAAACGAGCCCCTTCTCGACATTATTGAGGAGTTTCCGGTAACGCTCCTCGTGGATCTTTTCAACGGCGCCGACCCCCTCAAAGAGCTTTGCTATGTCGCCAAAACCCTCTTCTTTCGCGGTTTTCGCAAAGCCGGCATACATATCCGTCCATTCCCAGTTTTCGCCGTCTGCGGCGTGCTTTAAGTTTGCCGCCGTATCGCCGATACCATCAAGCAATTTGAACCAGAGCTTAGCGTGTTCCTTTTCCTGATTCGCCGTCTCCTCGAAGAGCGCCGAAATCTGAACGAACCCGTCTTTTTTTGCTTTAGACGCATAATACGTGTATTTATTCCGCGCCTCCGACTCACCGGCAAACGCCGCTTTGAGGTTTGCCTCAGTTTTACTGCCCTTTAAATTAGCCATTTTCTTCTCCTTATTAAAAATAAATCGCTGTTGTCCCCCATTCACTTATTGAAAGGTAGGCTGAAAGCGTCTCAGACGCCCGCCTCCGACTTAGATTGCTTATTCTCTCACTTTTGATTAGCAAATGCAACACCTCAGGCTGGGTGCACTTCCAAATTCGTGGTAAATCAGGCGGTCCTATCGTAATAATCCAGTATAAGGAGGGGGAAGTCTCCCCCTACGCGCCGCAAAA
>JAITNZ010000184.1 GCA_031290205.1 Spirochaetaceae bacterium | reverse complement strand
TGAACCTGCATTGTCGCATAGTGTTAGGGTGTCCTGCGCCACGCCATGAACGATTAACCGCAACAACGCCCTTGCGGGCGCGTTCATTGGGCGGGGTAGCGACGCAATTTTGCGGCGCGTAGGGGGAGACTTCCCCCTCCTTCCAATATGTGCTAGGATGGGGTATGCTTAAAGGGTTACGGAATATCGGTATTATGGCGCATATTGATGCCGGGAAGACGACGACAACAGAGCGGATACTCTACTATACCGGCAAAAGTCATAAGATTGGCGAGGTCGATGACGGCGAAGCGATTATGGATTGGATGGAGCAGGAACAGGAGCGGGGTATCACGATTCAGAGCGCGGCGACGACGACGTATTGGCAGCGGGTTTTTCAAAACGCCGGTAAAAAATTTCAAATAAACATTATTGATACGCCGGGGCATGTTGATTTTACCGCCGAGGTTGAGCGGAGCCTGCGCGTGCTGGACGGGGCTATCGCAATTTTCGACGCAGTGCGCGGTGTCGAAGCGCAAACCGAGACCGTTTGGCATCAGGCTGAGCGCTATAAGGTGCCCTGCATCGGCTATATCAACAAGATGGACCGCGTTGGCGCCGATTTTTTTACCGCGCTGGACGATATTAACAGCAAACTCGGCACGAATCCTGCGGCGATTCAGATTCCTATCGGGCAAGAAAATACGTTTGAGGGGCTTATCGACCTTATCGAGATGGAGGAAGTCCGTTTTTCAGGCGCCGATGGCGAGCTGGTGGAACGCAGCCCTATCGATGCGGCGCGCCGCCCGCTTGCCCTGCAATGGCGGGAAAAACTCCTCGATACGCTTGCTTCGGTGTCTGATACGATTACCGAGCTCTACCTTGGGGGGGGGGATATTCCTGCTGATTTATTGCGCGCCGAGCTGCGGAAGTCCGTCTTAGCGCGGGAGGTTTTTCCTGTCTTATGCGGAGCGTCGCGGCGCAACCTCGGCGTCCAGCCTTTGATTGATGCGCTTGTTGATTTTCTGCCCGCGCCGGACGAGGTGCTGCCGGCAATCGCGCACAATATTAAGAAGGATGAGGATGTGCCGGTTCCCTGTGCGCTCGAAGGGCAGCCGCTCGGCTTGGTTTTTAAGATACAGAACGACCGCGAGGCGGGGAGTCTTTCCTACATTCGCATGTATGCGGGGAAATTCACGCCGGGGGCGACCTGCTATAATACGGGGAAAAAGAAGCGCGAGCGGATAAACCGCATCCTCCGCATGCACTCAAATAAATCGGAGCCGGTGGAAAGCCTCTGTGCAGGGGATATTGGCGTGTTTATCGGCTTAAAGTTTTCGCAGACGGGGGACACGCTTGGCACGGAAGGTTTTCCTGTTATGCTCGAAAAGATGCAGTTTCCCGAACCGGTGATTTCAGTTTCGATTGAGCCGAAAAATACCCCCGAACGGGAAAAGCTGAAAACCGCGCTTGAAATTCTTTCGAAGGAAGACCCGACTTTTACCACGCAGGAAAACGAGGAGACGGGGCAGCTTATCATCTCCGGCATGGGCGAGCTTCACCTTGATGTGCTGGTAACGCGGATGACGAAAGAATTCAAGGTTGAGGCGCAGGTCGGCAATCCGCAGGTAAGCTATCGCGAATCGGTAAGCGCAAGCTACACGCATCATGAAACTTTTTCGCGCGTTTTTGCGGGTCGTGAAAATACCGCCGCGCTGACCTTGCACGTCGAGCCGCTACCGCGCGGGACGGGCAATCAATATGTGAATAAGGTCAAGCAGACCGGCATCCCCGACGCGATTTTTGACGCGATTGAACGGGGGATGAACGGGGCGTTCGGCTCCGGTATTGTGCTGGGCTACCCCTGTATCGATGTGGGGGTGAGCTTAACCGAAATCGGATATTCTGAATTGACGGGTAGCGAGTTTGCGTTTGAAGCGTGCGCGAATATGGGTTTTGATGAAGCGTGCAAGAAGGCGGCGCCGGTGTTGCTCGAGCCGGTCATGGCGGTGGATTTAATTTCGCCGAAAGAATTTGTCGGCGACTGCATCAGTTTGATTACGCAGCGGGGGGGGCAGGTATCGGGGATGGAATCGAAAACTTCTTTTGATGAGGTGAAGACATTTGCGCCTATGGCAAAGATGTTCGGCTTTATGACGAGTCTGCGATCGGTAAGCCAGGGGCGGGCGACATTTTCGATGGAGTTTTCGCATTTTGAAAAGAAAAAATAGGGACTTGGGTTACACTACATGTTGTTCACTCTTATAACAATTTTTTTAGGGCGTAAAAGAGCCATGGAATGGAAGCGGAAGTGGCTTATCCGAAAAAAGATTCAACGGAATAGGAATAGGCGTTTCTATCTAGTCGCGCAAAAAACAGCGACGCCGGCGATGGCTCAGTTTTTCTTCGAGCTCTATCGATATGTTTCGGGTTTAAAAAAAGGGCTGCTCTATGCGGGAAAATCCCTGCGTTTGCGTCAGGCTGTTTTTGATTATTATCTTGATAATGCCGGCTCGGAATTATTAAGTAGTATATCGCCTGATAACATCAACAGCGATTCACTTCATTATGATATTGATGAATTGGCAAAACGAATACAGACGAATACGGCGTTAATAACAAAAAAGTTTGATGTTGCATGGTCAAAAAAAGCTAATGATCTGTATAATCAGATTGTGCTGTTTTCGTGGTTTGTTCATTTTGATTATCCTGTGTTGTTAGCGCAATTCAGTCAGTATGGTCAATTCAATAATAATGATCTATCGGCTAATGTTCATTTTATGAAGGCACGCTCGGAGGCTATCACTGAAAACTTAAAAGATTTTTTAGCGCTTACCGGAATTTTCTGCCGTGATGCTGATTGGAATGCTATATTCGAAATTGTTTCCAACATGAATGGAATTAGCTATGATATTGATGCGTGGCATATATTAGAAAAATCGGTATCACAAGTTATTTCATCCGAAATACTCCCGCTTATCATTCAACATGTCGATGACAACACCGAGTGGGAAAATAAAGTTCTGAATTCGAAAATATATTATGCCGAGGATTTTATTGAGCAGTATATCAAGAACGCAAAAAAAACACTCGAGACTATACGAATTAATAACGAAAGAAAAAAGATAGCGATTTTTGCAGATGAAGTTTTCAATACTGAAATAGTCAACGCCGCGCAGTATTATACTGATGAAGACTTGGAAGAGTTCGAGGAGCGTGGGTGCGGCGGCTTTACAAAAACAAGCGCCTTCAATTACCTGCTGTCGTTTTTTAATAGTTATTTAGGGCAAATAAAGTTATTAACTGATGTTTTTGTGATTAAGGGCTTTTGGCTCGACCGCGCTTGTCCTATAGAATTATCTATGACTCTGCAAAAATTAAACGATACATTTACTAAACTATCTGATTTCGATAAATCATTGGCAGATTCGGGGGATACCGGAGCAAAATTAAAATTGTTGCTTGCAAAAAGCATCGGGAAAAATAAAAAAAATGAAACATTGCAAAAGCGTATTGATTCTATTAATTTTGAAGCGGGAGATTTAATAAAAAGTGCGGCAGATCACTTATCTCATTTAAATTTCAATTTAAGAAAATTAAGAGAAGACGGTGAAATGGATATACCGAATGTATTACATAACTGGGATGAGATTGCTGATATCATGCACAAAGAGGATATGGGTCTTGGTGTCTGTATAAAAAAAATTAGCGACATGCTCGAATTGATAGAATTAATCAACGCAACAAGTATCCTTGCTACTCACTCAATATTGGAGGATGAGGAGTAGGAGGGGGATGGGGGATGGGGGATGGGGAAAGATTTTTGAACGGAGTATTTCGAGTATTCATGGAAATACACTAATAATTCGGATGAAGATAGGATATGAAAGCGGGAATTCAAGGATGAAAAAAGAGTTCAAAAAAAATCCCCGACATTCCCTTTATTTCTTCATCAGTTTATACACCAACAACAGTATATTATAATATATATAGCTAAAAATCCTAAAAAAACGCAGGGGTTTTTGGAAACAGAATCCTATCCACTCAAGCCCGTTATCAAACATAATTTTTGACGGGCGGCTTTTCCGTTTGGCAAACACGTCGAAAATATCACTCACCCAAAGACGCAAGCCGGCGTTCAAACGGGCATTGCTTCTCGCAATCCAGCGTTCACTGCCGGGCACCCCGTCATTGACGAGGAGCAGCGAGGGCGCAGATTTTCGGATAATCTGTATCAAGGTATCTTCGTTGTGTTTCTTAAAATGTCCGGGGAAGCGCCCGATAATGCGGAGCTTGGGGAATGTATCGCGGATATGCCGCTCCGCTTTTGCAAGCACCGAATTTTTCCCGCCCAGCAGGTATATCGTCCGCTCGCGTTTTTCCAGAATGGTAAGCAGCGCAATGATAAAATTAAAAGGCATATAACGATCGGGGGTTTTGCCCGTTAAAAACCGCGCCCCCCGCACGAGGCTTTTCGATATAGGAATGACGAGCGCCGCGCTTTTGACATATTCACGGTATTCAAGGTTATGGCGCGCATAGAGTAGATCCCAAATAGACAGGAGGACGATGTTTTTACCTTCGCTATCGTTGAGTAAGGTAAACACTACTTCTTCGAGCTTATCACGAGGAAGAATATCGAGGGGGATTTTTAATAATTCTATTCTTTCGCACACAGGATCCACGAATCTTTCTCCAATAACATGATGCGGATTGCAGCAATCGCAGCAAGTGCCGCCGTTTCTACCCGCAAGACCGTCCGCCCTAGGCTGACGGTCTTGAAGCCCCGCGCGATAAAGCCTCGCGCCTCTTGCCCTGAAAACCCGCCCTCCGGACCAACGGCGAGCGCAATCACATCAACTTTTCCGGTAAGACAACTATGCAGCGGAAGCGGACAATGTTCCAGCCCCTCATCGCTTCCCAATTCCGTCGGGGCTTGAAAGAGCAAGCCCAGCGGCGCTTGATGAGCGCTCTGGACATCTTCCCAAAGCGCCAGCGCCTCGCTCATTCCAAGCACCGGATGCAGAATCGTCGAGACGGCGGAGCCGCTCTGTTGGCGCGCCTCGCGAATGATACGCTCCCCGCGTTCAGGCGGGCAATTTCTGCGGACCGCGCGCTCGGATACGAAGGGCACTATCCTCGCAAGCTCGCATTCCGCCGCCTGCCTGACAATCAAATCCATTTTCGCACCCTTGTTAGGCAAAGCCTGAAAGAGGATAATCGGCGGGAGCGCGCGCTCCGTGAAAAACACGCCTTCGGCGCTTTCAGCTTGAGTTTGAACCGGCTTCAACAGGCAAAAACGCGCCTCACGCTCTATCGCATGAACGACGAGTTTTTCCCTTGCGCCGCAAACCAGCGCGTTGAGCTCGTCCCCCGCCTGCAACCGGCGGACATTGACGAGGTAATGGTAGTCTTTCCCCTCAATTTTGAAAAAACCGCCTGTCTTTTTATCCGAATCAAGAATAAATTGCTTCAGGGGAAGGCTCCCTCGGTCAGCGGCACAAGCGCTGACGCGCCAGCGCTCGCTACCATACAGGGGGGCAATCTCGTGCAGGGCACGAACGCTACGCGCCCGCGCTCCTGCAATACACGACGCCACGAGCGTTTGCTGGAAGCGCCGCTTGCTGTTTCGGAACGCCTTTTTATGACTAAAGGCAAGGCTGAAACCGCCTGTGGCGGCGTTACCGCGCGCTTTGCTGTAGGGCTTTGCTGTAGGGCACCACCTCTTACCAAAGGCACAGCATAAAAGCAGCTATAAACCTGCTTAGGCTGTAATGATTGCTGGCGCCATTCGCATGGGCTGAACCCGCCTAATGCGGCTAGGCGATTTTTTTCTTGTTCCATTCGGGGAGCAGGTCGGCGGGACCGAGGACAATTGCTTTTTCGAGGGCGGCGGCGCAGGTGGTAAGGACGCGGTCGAGGACGGGCAGCTCGTCGGGGCTAAAGTTGGAGAGCACCCAGCTTGATATGTCGGCGCTTGCCTTGTCGCCGGCAGGGCGCCCGATACCGATACGGAGCCGCCAGAAATCCGCAGTGCCGAGAGACGCCTTGATTGAACGCAGCCCGTTATGCCCGCCAAGCCCGCCTGAAAACTTGAACGCCGCCTGCCCCAGGGGAAGTTCGAGTTCGTCGTGGACGACGAGGATATGCTCGGGGGAAATTTTATAGAATGCGGCGGCAGCTTGCACCGATTGCCCCGAAAGGTTCATGAAGGTTTCCGGCTCTAAAAAGTAGATGGCGCCGGACAGGCGCGGCGCGGGAGCAACAGAAAGTCGGTCTAAATAAGGCGCTTCAGTTTCCGCAACAAACTCGCTAGTGAAAGCGCCGCCCGGCAGCGAGGAGAACAGCCCCTTAAACTTATTCGTCCAATAGAGAGGAAAACTGAATCGTTCTGCCAAAAAACGACCAGCATTATGCCTGTTTTTCGCATAAACACTTCCGGGATTCCCCAGAAAGACGAGCATATCAAATTTTTGCATCTGGAACCCCCCGATGTAAATAATGTAGAGTTTTTTTGTTTGTTTGTAAAGGTACCCCCTGTCCAAAAACGACGATATTCCGTATAATGGACTCATGGATGGGGAGATGAAGCGCGGGCTTGCCGCGTATCAAAATACACTTTCTAAAACACCGGTTGACGCGCAACCCGGGCTTATCAAGACTTTGGAAGGTTTGCCGAAAGCCAAAGCGCGCGCACCTGTCCCCGCCGCAGATGCGGACGGGAGTAAGCTACCTGAGTCGAAATACCGGCGGGTGGCGAAATTCCTCATCCTTATCGGGTCTGAGGAGGCGGCGAAGGTGCTTGCCAATCTGGATGAAGAGCAGGTGGAGCGCATTTCCCAGGAGATAGCTCTGATTCGCGGGATACCCTCCGACGAGGCAGCCGCCATTCTGGATGAATTCGCCTCGCTGCTCTCCGGCGCCTACCGCTATGGCGGGGCGGCGCAGGGCGGCATGGACGAGGCGCGGAAACTGCTCTATGCCGCGTTTGGTGCCGAAAAAGGCGAGGCGTTTCTGCGCCGTGCCGTGCCGTCTGCCAGCGAAACCGCCTTCAGTTTTCTTGAAGATTTTTCCGGCGAACAGCTTGCGATGCTGCTCCGTGAGGAAAGCCCCGCGACCGGCGCGCTCATCCTTTCGCGGACGAGCCCAAAGCTTTCGGCGGCAGTGCTTGCCGCCTGCGACGGCGATTGGCGGAAAGAGACGATCCGCCGCATCGGCAGGTTGGGGCGCGTCTCGCCCGAAGTGCTCTCGCAGGTCGCGCAGAGCCTCCGTGAAAAGGCGCGCCTTCTGGGCAGCGCAGAAACGCGGAACGTCGACGGCATGGGGGCGCTGGCGGCTATCCTTAAACAGAGCGATGTATCCTTTGGCGACAAAATACTCGGCGACCTTGCCGAAACCGACGCCGATTTAAGCCGCACGATTAAAGACCTCCTCTACACGCTGGACGATGTCGTCAACGCCGAGGACAGACCGATACAGGAAAAACTCAGCAGTATGAGCATTCGCGACCTTGCCGTCCTCGTTAAAGGGCGCCCTGACGCATTTACCGAAAAGATTCTTTCCAATGTGTCGGCAAACCGCCGCGCCGAGGTGCGCCTTGAATTGGACATCATCGGTCCCATCACCAAAAAAGATTCAGAAGCGGCAATCAAAGTGTTTATGGAATGGTTCCGCAAAGAACGCGAAGAGGGCTCCATCCTGATGGTCGGCGACGAATTGGTTGAATGAGAAAGGGAATGGTGAACGGGGAGTGGATGATGGGGGGAAGGCTTTCTCAGGTACGCGCATGGGGGGGTAATCTCGTGCAACGGCGCACGCGCTACGCGCCGCGCTCGCTACAATACACGACGCCACGAGCATTTACCGACAAGTGCCCGCGCTCCTGCCATCCTTCTAGCCGCGCGCTCCTTTACTGTTAGGGCTTTACTGTTAGGCAATAAACGCGTAGCCCACCCAATTGGTCCGAAAAGCCCTCACGCACTTGTGCTGTGGAGGAATTTGCTGACGTAGGCGGGCGGGGTGGGGAAGGCTCATCAGAAAAATTCACTGGTAACAAACTTTAGTCGGCTATTCGCCGACACACGATAATGCTTTTCCTAAGTGGCGGAAAACACGTCCGATGAGAAAACGTACTTGCTTA
>JAITNZ010000094.1 GCA_031290205.1 Spirochaetaceae bacterium | reverse complement strand
GGGGAAGTCTCCCCCTACGCGCCGCAAAATTGCGTCGCTACCCCCTCTGCGGGGCGCCGCCCCGCAACGCCCCGCTGGGGGGGCGAGGTGCCCCCCCAGACCCCCCGTTAGCATTATAGGTATCACTTTAGAATTTACCCCGAAAAATAAATTGCACCCGCGGGAAAATCATTCCCAGGGGAAGTTTTCGCCGCCTGAAAGCCAGTCTATATACTGACGCGCCGTGCGAGGCGAGCGCCCGTTAAACCAGCGTTCCCATTTTAAGGCATTATCACGGAATTTTTTGAGGCGCTCTGCATCGGCTTTTTCTTGCTTTTTGCCCAAGAGTCCGCGTTCTTGCGCGAGGAATTCGGCAATCTTCAAAAATTCATTCTGATTGGGGGAAGCGAAAACGACGGTGATGCCGAAGCGGTCGGCTAACGAAAGCTGCTCCTGCATCGTGTCGAACGCGCGCATGTCGCCGGAAGCCACGCTTGCCGCAGCAGCCGCGCCGTCCGGTCTGTCCTGCGATTTTTCTTTAACAAGATGGCGGCGGTTGCTCGTTGCGTATATCACGACATTTTCGGGCTTAGTTTCAATGCCGCCCTCCAGAAGCGCTTTTGTGGTATTAAAAGAATCATTTTGGCTTTCAAAAGAAAGATCGTCAATAAAAAGCACAAAATAAAGCCCCCGTCGGGAAAGAAAGCCGAGAATTTCCGGCAGCTCGTCTATATCCTGTTTGCGGACTTCGACGAGGCGCAAGCCGCGCGGCGCAAAATTATGAGCGATAGCTTTTACCGTCGCGCTTTTTCCCGTGCCTCTGTCACCGTAGAGGAGGACGTTATTCCCGCCCCTCCCTTCAAGAAAACGCAGGGTATTGTTGACAACAATCTGCCGCTGATCCTCATAGCCTGATAGGTTGCCAAGGCTGATGGTATCGGGGTTCAGCGCCGGTAAAAGCCCCGCCTCAGTTTTCCAGTGGAAAAAATGATGCTTCGAAAGCGAGCCCGCGCCATTTTCCCGCACGAAGGCGGCAAAAGATGCAGGATTTTGCGTTTCTAGCATGACATAAGGGAAAACACCCGACTCGATAGTCTCGTTATCCGCCTTCAATTCGCCTAAAGATTGAACGCCTTCCTCGATGAGCTTCGCGCAATCTTTGCAGCCCGCTTCCCAGAGTATATCAGCGATGGAGAGGGCAAGCATGGGGATGTCAAAATCGCCGATAATTGAAAGCCGCCGGAGGTCGCTCCGCGTAAGCGAGGCGAGCAGTGATTTTTCCTTGAACTCGCCGCGTTCTGCGCTTAGCGTAAACGTGTTCTCGTCGCTGAGGATAAGTTCAAGCAGCTTCATGTAGAATGAATTACATTGATTCTCTTTGATATAGACTGAAGTAAAATCAGCCCATGCTTTAATCAGATTGAGCGGTTCATTCTGATTCTTTGCCGCTTCGAGGAGCAACTTTTCAAAAGCCTTCATGAGGGGATTTGTTCTTAGCCCCGAAAAAACCGAAAGCCCCAGAAGGCAGGAGAGGGCTTCGTCGCACATTGTCTTGCTCATATTCATCAGACGAATATACAAGGTATTTTTATTTTTGCCTATCAGAAAAAAAGGCTATTGACGAGTTACTTTTTCAAAACAGTTGCGGGCTTATGATTGCAATGGTATAATTATTGAAAATTGATTGAAAATTAAAAAACTCATGTTATTGAGAGGAGGCTATTTTATGGCGGAAACCATTAAAGAGATTCAGACCACCTGTTGTTACTGCGGCGCCGGCTGTCAGCTCTTGTTCACGGTTGATAAACAAGCGAACAAGATTCTTGACGTGCATCCGGTGCAGGGCAGAACCAACGACGATAAAGCGTGTCTGAAAGGCTGGTATGGCTGGGATTACTTAAGTGACCCCCAGATTCTTACCAAGCGGATTCGGGAGCCCATGATTCGCAAGAACGGGCGGAAATCACCATTAGAAGTGGTGAGTTGGGACGAGGCGATTAAATTCGTTGCGGACAACCTGAAGAAAGTCAAGGACAAGTGGGGTCCCGATTCCTTTATGGGCGCCGGTTCCGCGCGCGGTCCGGGTAACGAGCCGAATTACCTGATGCAAAAATTCGTCCGCGCCTGTATCGGCACGAACAATATCGACCACTGCGCCCGCATCTGTCACGCGGCGTCCGTCGCCGGCTCGATGCAGACGATAGGTGAGGGCGCGATGTCGCTCTCGATCCCCGAAATCGAAGATTGCGAAGTGATATTCAACATCGGCTACAACGCCGCTGCCTCCCACCCCATCGTGGCGCGGCGCATCGTGCGCGCGAAGGAAAAGGGCGCCTACATCATCTGCGCCGACCCACGCATCACCGAAACGGCGCGCATTGCCGACCTGCACCTCCAGCTTAAAGGGGGCAGCAATATCGCGCTCACCAACGCGATGGCAAACGTGATCATCAGCGAAGGCTTGCAGGACGAGGCGTTCATCAAGGCGCACACGAAAGACTTCGACGCGTTCTGGGCTATCGTCAAAGAATACACGCCGGAATACTCAGCAAAAATCACAGGGCTTAAACCCGACGACATCCGCCTTGCGGCGCGTAAATACGCCGGCTCGAAGCACTCGGTCATCACCTGGGGGATGGGCGTTACCCAGTTCCAGCAGGGCGTCGAAGTGGTAAAGAGTTGCTGTTCGCTCGGTATGCTTACCGGCAACTTCGGGCACTATGCCTGCGGCACCGGTCCCGTCCGCGGACAGAACAACGTGCAGGGCACCTGCGATATGGGCGTCCTCCCCAACGTATATCCGGGCTATCAGAGCGTAACCGACCCGAAAATGAAGGAAAAATTCGAAAAAGCATGGGGGGCAAAGCTCTCCGACAAGGTCGGAATGCCGCTTACCCGCGTCCCCGAACGTGTTTTGCACGAAAAAGACCCGGCAAAGCAGATTCACGCCTACTATATCTTTGGCGAAGACCCGGGGCAATCCGACCCCGACCTCGAAGAGATCAGAGAGACGCTTGACAAGGTTGATTTCGTCGTCTGTCAGGATATTTTCTGGAACAAGACCACCCTCCACGCCGACGCGATACTACCGGCGACCGCTTGGGGCGAGCATGACGGCGTCTACACAAGTTCTGACCGCGGCTTTCAGCGTATACGCAAAGTGCTGGAGCCGACCGGCAACATCAAGGACGACTGGGAGATTATCTGCCTCGTGTCGACGGCGATGGGCTACCCGATGAGTTACAAGAACACCAAAGAAATCTGGACCGAGATGATAGACCTTTCACCGAAATTCACCGGCGCAACTTACGAAAAGCTGGAGAAGCTGGGCAGCATCCAGTGGCCCTGCTGGGATAAGGGACCGGAAGACAAGGGGACGATGTTCCTTCATCAGGGCGGCGTTTTTGCAACGCCTGACGGCATCGGCATCCTCAAGACTTCGCCCTACCAGCCGCCGGCGGAAGTTGAAAACGATGCTTTCCCGCTGACCCTCTGCACGGTGCGCGAAGTCGGGCACTATTCGGTGCGCACGATGACGGGCAACTGCCGGATGCTCCGCAACCTTGAAGACGAGCCGGGCTGGGTGGAAGTTTCACCGGAAGACGCCGCCGCGCTCAAGATCAAACAGGGCGAGCTGGTGCGTATTTCGTCGAAACGCGGAACCTGCATAACCCGCACACGGGTTACCGAGCGCGTCAAGAAGGGCGCTGTCTACATGACCTACCAGTGGTGGATAGGCGCCTGCAACGAACTGACGATTTCCCGCCTCGACCCTTCGTCGAGCACGCCGGAATACAAATACTGCGCCTGCAAAGTTGAAAAACTGGAAAACCAGAAAGCCGCGTGGGAAGAAGTAGAGCGTCAATACGAAGAGATTCGCACAAAGATGCACATCGAAAAGAAGGAGAAAATTGCATGAGTTCATTAAATTCATTTGTTCAGGCAAAACCGGTGCGCTGTATAGGGTGCAGAACCTGCATGATAGCGTGTGTCGTAGCGCACGAAGGGAAGCGGATTTTCGAAATCGACCCCGACAGCTATGCCTTTAACCCGCGCCTCTTCATGGTGAAGACGGCAACACTTTCGGCGCCCGTCCAGTGTAAGCACTGCGAGAATCCCGCCTGTAAGCAGGCGTGTACATCGAACGCTATCAGCATCAAGGACAACACCGTTGTTATCGACTCAAAGAAGTGTATCGCCTGTAAAAACTGCGTGATCGCCTGTCCTTTCGGCGCGGTCGAAATCGTGGAAACGGCGGAAGTGAACAACGACGGCACCAACAAAAGAGTCGCCAACAAGTGCGACCTCTGCGTAGGCGTCGCCGACAGCCCTTCCTGTATCCGCGTCTGCCCGACCGAAGCGCTCTCGCTCGTTACCGAAGAAAAGTTCGGCACCAGCCTTGTGCAGAAACGCCACGCCGCCCTCGAAGGCACCGTGAGCAGCGTATGATTGGACCATCCTGCCTGTAAGGAAGGTCAAAGCCCCGTCGCAAGACGGGGCATTTAATTTAGGGGAAGGTGCCAGACATACCAAAACACATGGGGTGCAATTTATTTTTCGTGGTGAAAAATTCCAAAAGTGTGATAATGCTATATTGCTGATGAAGGAGGCGTTAAGTGGGCGATGCGCAGCATCGAAAATTTTGAGCCCCAATTTAGATTAGTTGCCGATAAGGGGAAGGCTTTTTCGGTCAGCGCACACGCGCTACGCGCCGCACACGCTGCCATCCTCTAGTTACCGCGCACCCGCCGTCTAAATCAGCGCTTACCGTAATGCGCCGCCCGAGATTGCCTTCCCCCTTTCCGATCGGGTGCACTTCCAAATTCGGGGTAAATCAGGTAGGCGCTATGGAAATTTCCAGTATAAGGAGGGGGAAGTCTCCCCCTCGCCCGATAATTGCACCCGAACCGGTGAGGGTGTTTACGCAATTAATCTAGCACGGCGTAGCGCCAGCGAAAGCCGCTGTTCAGAAGGC
>JAITNZ010000196.1 GCA_031290205.1 Spirochaetaceae bacterium | reverse complement strand
TACCCCGCCCCTTGGGGCGGTTACAACTGGGGGTGCGGGGGATATGTTCCCCCGCATGAGCAAAGACTTCAAGGAGAAATCTTCAATACCCCGCCGCTCTGCGGCGGGGATTTTTTATTCGGACAAGAGCGTTAAAGTCGATCAAGAAAATTTCCGAGCCGTATAAATCCTTGATTAAAAGCAAGATAGAACTACTCGTAAATTTTTCTAATGCTATGCCGAATATTAAGGCTTTGCAAGGCGAGTACAAGGGACTGTATCGTTTGCGAGTCGGGGATTATCGGGTGCTTTTTGAAACTTTAGGACTGACCATTACGGTTATTAATGTTTTTGCCAGAGCTAAAGGGTATTAGGTCGACTCTGCTGAATAGGGGGGCGCCTAGCTGGGGAAGACTTTACCGCGCACTTTACCGTTGGGCTGCACTGTTAGGCAGTAACCGTAACACTCAGCCGTGGGGGGCGTTGCGGGGGGCGAGCCCCCCGCAGGAGGGGTAGCGCGCAACGCCGTGCGCGCGTAGGGGGGGGCTCCCCCCTCTTCTATTTCTGTTATCCCCTTCGCACTCAGGATGAGGGCGTTACGACTTTTCCTCCTACCTATTTCCCCCCTCGTCCGAAAAGCCCTCACCGCTTGAGCTGCGGGGCTTCACTGTAGGGGATTTACTGTAAAGGCTTTTCTGTCAGCCAGCAAACCCGCCGCCCACCCAACTCGTCCGAAAAGCCCTCACGCACTTGGGCTGTTGTGGGATGATCCTAACGGAGCGGGCGGGGCGGGGAAGGTTCATCAGAAAAATTCGCGGGTAAAATATTTTAGTCGGCTATTCGCCGACAGTCGGCCATGCTTTTCCTTAGTGGCGGAAAAAGCGTCCGACGGGGAAACGTACTTGCTTAGGAAATGGGCGCCTGTTTTCTGATGAGCCTTCCCCGCCCCGCCCGTCCCCCGCGATTAAAATCGCGGGGCAGCTCAAGTGCGGGAGGTGCTGACGGCATTGACACTTTTTTTAGCTTTTGTTAATCTGGGATTACTAAGAGAGGTTTTATATGGCTGTTCCAAGATCAAAAACATCGAAGGCAAGAACGAGTAGAAGGCAGAAAATCAATATGAAGCTTACCGCGCCGAATCTTGTCGAATGTAGTAGCTGTGGGAATAAGGTTTTATTGCACCACATTTGTCCCAAATGCGGTTTTTACCGTGGAAAACAGGTGGCAAAGCCTAAGGCATAACTTTAATACTAAGGAGTTAGAAATGGATGAATTATTTGAGAGGGTAAAAAAACTGATTGCAGAAAAACTTGATATTGAAGAGGATAAAATCACATTAGATTCTTCTTTCCGTCAAGATTTAGGCGCAGATAGCCTTGACACGTATGAGCTTGTCTATGCAATCGAAGAGCAGATGGGCGTAAAAATCCCGGACGAAAAAGCCGGTGAATTTGAAATTGTCCGTGACGCCTATGATTTTATCAAATCAGAGCAAAAATGACGCAATCATCGAAACTGAGGCTGATTCCGCAAAGTCGGGCACGATTTGCCGCCTTTGCGGACGCTCACCCTTCAGCAGATGCCTCAGCTAATGAAAATTCAACTGCCGCGTGGAATGCCGAAGTTGCCAGAGGCGCAGTCCCGGACGCTCGTTTTCTTGCTAAACGGAAAGCAGAACGCGTTTATGGCGCCACCGCTTGCTTGTTGAACGGAAGGCAGAAGGCGCCTGTGGCACGATGAAGTTTGACTCGTTTCCAGAAATTGATGCGAAAAGAAAGGCTCTGCTGGTATCGTTTCAGAAAAGCGTTAAGATAAAATTTAAAAATATTCTACTCTTAAATCTGGCTTTTGTCCACCGCTCTTGCTCGAATGAGTCGGATGTTCATTGTAATAATGAAAGACTCGAATTTTTAGGCGATTCTGTGCTGGGACTCGTTACGGTTTCCCTTCTTTACAGCAATCTTCCCGATAAAAGCGAGGGCGATCTTGCTAAAATAAAATCAATCGTTGTCTCGGCTGATACGCTTTCCAATATTGCTCGGGAACTGCAACTCGACAATATGATATTATTAGGACGAGGCGAAGAACTTTCAGGCGGACGGGAAAAGAAAACGTTGCTCGCGGATGCGCTGGAGGCTTTTTTCGGCGCTTACTATCTTGATTCAGGCTATCACGCCGCTTTCAAGCTGATAAAAAGATATATTGAGCCTGAAATTGAGCGTGTGCGAAATAAAAAAGGGTATCAGGATTATAAATCATTGCTCCAAGAGGCAAGCCAACAACATTGGAAAATATATCCTGTTTATAGACAGGTAAAGTGTACCGGACCGGAGCATGACCGTTATTTCTGGATAGAAGTAGTTATTAACGGTAAGGTTTTTGGTCCCGGGATGGGAAAGAATAAAAAAACTGCCGAACAGGAAGCGGCACGAATGGCTATCGAAGAGTTGCAAATAGCCGTGTGATTATGGGGCGGACGCAAGGTCGGCGATCTGGTCGATGACGACGAATACTTCTTCAATCAATATGCCGGTGAAGCGCTCGATGTTGTCGGTGATATAGCGCTTGAGCGCGTCAATGTTTTTTTCAAGGCGCATGCCGAGCGGCAGGTCGAGCGTCATTATCAGGCGGTAGCCCGCCTTCCAGTCGATAACATCACTCTGCTTTACTTTGATATGGGGGTTGAACTCATTCACACAGTTGATAATCATCAGTGAAAACGAATAGGCGGAAAGCACGATTTTGGTTTTAACCGCATAGGTGGGGCGGACGAGGGATTTTTCGTGTGATTGAGGGATAAGCCCGATAGCCGCCGTCGGCATCTTGCCTTTCACGATGGGAAGCCCGTCCAAAAAAATACTCGGATATTCTTTCCTTACCTCGGCGGAGGGCAGCGGGATGATATGCTTGCCTTCGACCCGCCGCACCCGCAGCGCCGTGTCAATCTCCTTCGCTTTGGCAAAGTCCTCAATTTTGATGAGCTTAGTGGGCATGGGAAGCTGGAGGCGCGCGGCGATCTTCCGTATCATTTTTTCCGATGTGCCGAGTATCAACACTTTGCGATACTTTTCGGTTTGCAGCTTGCGGGCAAGCTCGTCGCGGCGTTTTTTGTCGGTAAACATCGCCGCCCTCACCGCCGCAATAATCGTGCTCTCCTCTTTTGCCGAACGCCCCGCAAGTATGCGATCGTCTTTTATCAAGAGCCCGTCGTCAATGATAAAATCAATTTTGTATCGGGCGGCGACAAACTTCGATTGATAGCTCTTCCCCGTCCCGCTCTCGCCGACGAGCGCATAGGTAATCGTCTTCCTAAGGAACGGAAACGCAAAAAGCCTCACGGGAAGAGTAGCCCCTTACCCAAAAAATAAATGAGGGGCACAAAAACTGCCGGAATGAGGTTGGCGATGCGAATTTCTTTAATTTCGAGGAAGTTGAAGCCGATTGCCGCTATCAACAGGCTCCCCGCCGCCGACATCTCGCGGATAATTTCGGGGGAAAGGATATCGCCGGTAAACATCGCAACGAGGGCGATGCCCCCCTGATAAAAAAAGACGGGAATTGCCGAAAACGCGACGCCGATTCCCAGCGCCGCGCCGAAAACGAGGGAAATCGTGCCGTCGAGCACTGACTTCGCAAAGAGCGTCTCGTGATTGCCGTAAAAGCCGCTCTGCATCGAGCCGACGATCGCCATCGCCCCCGAACAGAAGAGTATACTCGCCTGCACAAACCCTTTTGCAAAAGTGCCACAGGCACTTTCCTCCTTGCCTTTAGTAAGGGAAGGGCGATTCATTGTGCCTGAGGCACTGCCTTCACTTTGTGAAGGGCGATTGATTTTCCTCTCCGCCCAGTCGCCGAGTCGGTGCAACCAGCGGTCAAGGTTGATGGCTTCGCCGACTAGAGCCCCGATGACGAGGCTCATGATGAGGAGGAGGGGGTGCTGATTGTCGAACGCGCCCTTCAGCCCGATATAGATGGTGGCAAGCGCGATAGCCTTCGTAACGATTTCTTCAAAGCGACGGGGAATCCCCCTCGCCAAAAACGCGCCCGCCAGAGCGCAGACCACTATTACCAGAGCATTTACCGCCGGACCCAGCATACTTTAGATTTTACCTGAAAGCGGGCGCTTCAGCAACTCCCCGCGACAATTCGGGTGCACTTCAAAATTCGTGGTAAATCAGGTAGGCGCTATGGAAATCTCCAGTATAAGGAGGGGGAAGTCTCCCCCTCGCCCGATAATTGCACCCGAACCGGTGAGGGTGTTTACGCA
>JAITNZ010000180.1 GCA_031290205.1 Spirochaetaceae bacterium | reverse complement strand
GCCCCGCAGAGGGGGTAGCGACGCAATTTTGCGGCGCGTAGGGGGAGACTTCCCCCTCCTTATACTGGAGATTTCCATAGCGCCTACCTGATTTACCACGAATTTTGAAGTGCACCCCCGACAAGGTAATGTACTTGCTTAGAAAATGGGCGCCCGTTTTTCGGCGAACCTCCCCGCCCCGCCCGTTCCCTGCGATTAAAATCGCGGGGCAGCACAAATGGGGAGGCGCTGAAGGTATTGACGGGGGCGGGGGGTGATGTGGTATTATTCAGTAGGCGTTAATGACGCTTTTTGCCTTCCGTTTGGTAATGAGGGGCAAGTTGACTTTTTATTTGGAGATTGTGTGAAGGTTTTGCTCTTGGTTAATCCGCAGAAAGCCGCCTCGCAAACGCTTGCAAGCGAGATAAGGAATGAACTTGAGAAGAGGGGCTGCCAGATTCATCTCTTTGCCTACACGGATAGCTCGCCGCCGAGCGCTGATTTTGACATTGCCTTTAGCCTTGGCGGGGACGGCACTGTGCTTTTCGCCGCGCGCACCGTTGCCGCGATGGGCATTCCGATACTTCCGCTTAACTTGGGCACTTTGGGCTTTATTGCCGCCGTGCACCCGCAGGAATGGCGCACGGTTTTTGCTGATTTTCTGGAGCGGCGGGTGGTCATCTCGGAGCGCATCATGCTTAACGTGCGTGTCGAGCGGGCGGGGAAGACGGTGTTTGACATGGCGGCGCTGAATGACGCGGTGATTTCCGCTTCGGGCATTGCGAAAACCATCAGGCTGGAGGCGGTTTCGCGGGATAATCACCTTGCTTCCTACCGCTCCGACGGGCTGATTGTGGCGACGCCGACGGGTTCGACGGCATATTGCGCTTCGGCGGGTGGTCCCATCCTCGACCCCGAGATGGAGGCGCTGATTCTCAATCCGATTTGCCCTTTCACGCTGCTCCACCGCCCGCTGGTGATGCCCGCAAACGAGCTTATCACGGTGAATATCGAGAAAGAACAGCGTAGCGGCGTGCTTTTGACCATCGACGGGCAGGTTACCGAAGCGCTCGAAAGTTCCGACCGTGTGTTGCTCTGCAAAGCCGAGAGCAAGGCGCGGCTTCTCGCTTCGGACAAGAAGGCGTTTTACCGTGCGCTTCACTCGAAGCTTGCTTGGGCGCCTGGTCGGCAACCGGAGGGCTATTATGCTTGAAGAACTTTCCGTGCGCAACTATGCGCTCATCGACAAGCTCGTCATCCCCTTCGAGGGCGCGCTTAACATTATTTCGGGCGAGACGGGGGCGGGGAAGTCGATTATCATAGGGAGCTTGAGTTTTCTCTTGGGCGGCAAGGCGGGCGCCGATTGCATCAGGACGGGCGCCGACGAAGTGTCCGTTTCGGCGGCAATTTCGATAAAGGCGCAGCAGCGCGAGGCGCTCATCTGGTTGCAAGCGCATGATATAAAAGCTGATGACGGGGTGATTATCGTCCGGCGCACGCTGAAAGCGAATGGGCGCAACGCGATGTATGTGCAGGATGTGCCCATTTCGAGGGCGGATGCGCTTGAATTCATGGCGTTTTTATGTGATATTCACGGGCAGCATGAGCATGAAACGCTCTTGCGGCGGGAAACGCACCGGAAATACCTCGACCGTTTTGCCGGAATCGACTCTGAAGTGGCTGAATTCAACTGGATTTTTCAAAAATTGCAAGGCAAACGGAAAATCGTCATCGATTTGGCGGCTTCCGAGAAGGAAAAATTGATAAAGATTGAGCTTTTAACGTTTTCTGTTGATGAAATCGAAAAAGCCGCATTAAAAAAAGGGGAGAGCGTCCAGCTTGAGATTGAAGCCAAGCGCCTTGCCTCTCACGAAAAGCTCAGCGCCCTTGTGGAGACCGCCTCGAAAGCGTTGTTTGACGGCGAGGATGCCCTGCTGCCGCTTTCACGCAAGGTGAAAGCGGCAGCCGCCAGCGCCTCGTCTTTAGACGAGGCGCTGGCGGCGCTCTCCGAGCGCATCGGCGCGCTCTACTTCGAGCTGGAGGACGTGAGCGGCGAAATGCGCGCCTATCGCGACCAGCTTTCCTTCAACCCCGCCCGTCTCGAGGAGGTCGAGGAGCGCCTCGCCCTCATCTATAAACTGAAAAAAAAGTATTCCGTGCAGGACGGCGCTGGAGCCCCGACGATTGAAGACGGGATTCTCAGCTACAAGGAGCGGGCACAGGCGGAAATCGAGGCGCTCTCCGCATCGGAGGAGCAGCGGGGAAAATTAAAAGAAGAAATCAGCGCCATGGAAGAGGATATTATCAGGCGGGCGAGTACCATAACGGCAAAACGGCACAGCGCGGCAGCTGAGCTTTCCCGGCGAATTAGCGAAGTGCTTTCTCATCTGGGCATGAGCGGGGCGCTCTTCGATGTCCGGCTTGGCAAAGCGGAGGCAATCGGCGCTTATGGGGCGGAGGCAGTCGAATTCTTAATTTCGGCAAACAAGGGGGAGCCGCTGAAGGAGCTTTCCCGCATAGCAAGCGGCGGCGAGCTTTCCCGCGTGATGCTTGCGATAAAGACAGCGCTTTCGATAGGGAGCGGCGGCGGGGATAATTCCCCCGACACGCTCGTTTTTGACGAGATTGATACGGGGATTGGCGGCGAGGTGGCGCTTGCTGTCGGCGAATATCTGGCGAAGATTGCGCGAAGCAAACAGATTTTTTGCATCACTCACCTTGCGAGTATTGCGTGCAGGGCGGATAATCATCTGTTAGTCGAAAAAAAAACAGCGGGGGAGCGCACCTTGACGACGTTGCGCAACCTTACACGGCAAGAAAGACGCGGCGAAATAGCGAGGATGCTTTCCGGCGAGCGGGGCGAGACCGCGCTGCGCCATGCCGACGAGCTATTAAAAAAATACGGGGCAAGCGGAGTGTGATATGAAGAGTGGCAGCGAGGATCGACAGAAACATTTTCAAGAGAGGACAAAGGTATTTCAGGAAAAAATCCAAGACTTTATAAAAAAAGAGGCGGAGGCGCTTGAAGAATGCCGCAAGGATCCGCAAACGGCGGCGGTTAAATTATATTATCTTGCTAACGACATGCTCGACCTTACATCACATTATATCGTGATAAGCGGTGTATCGCGCGCGGTGTTGAATGAGCGCGATGCGGCTGTGTTAAACGAGGCGCGAAAAACAGTGTTTAAGGCGCTTATCTATTTAGAAAATATTGTTACACGAAAAGTTGACGCGCAATTTTCCGAATATGAAAAAAATCTAGCCGAGATTGAGTCGATAGATATTGATACACGCTATCGGCTTGTGCTTAAGATAGGATTTACGATTTCGCTTTTAATACAAGCCTATGGAGATAATACCAAATGGAAGTGGTCGTTCGTTGATATAGAAGGGCGTTATGCGGTTATCGCGAAAAATCTTTTTGATATGAAAGCATTTTATAGCCAACTGAGTTTGGATTCACCCCATTATGCTACGACCGTTGCATATCTTGATAGATTAAAAAAACTGTTGAACGACACGGCGGATCGCTACCACGAACGTTTTGAAATAGCGACGCAACGCCCTGAAGATCTGATGTCCGCCATCAATTTGTTACGGGCTTTGCATAGAATTTGTGCTGCCATGAACGAAAAAGACGATGCGGAGCAAACAAAGAAAAAGTATTTGTCTTTAGAAGCCGCGTATGATTATGTATTAAAAAAAGCACGTGAAAAACAAATACAGAAAGACGCGTAATGAACAAAAATAACGAATTGAGGACGCTCTATCCTTATATATATACATACCGGTTTCGTTATATCGCGGGGCTGTTTTTTTTAATTGTCGTCGACGGCGCTCAGATGATCATCCCGCAATTTACCCGAAAGGCTATCGACCTTATATCAAGCGGCGATTTCCAGTTACCGCAGGTTATCATCCTCTGTACGACGATGGTGGGCATCATGCTGGTTATCGCAGGCGGCAGATTTTTATGGCGTTATTTTTTACACGGCTCCTCGCGCCGCATCGAAGCAGGTCTGCGCCAGCAATTATTCTCGCACCTATTAACATTGAACTGGGACTTTTACGAAAAAAATAAAATAGGCGACCTCCTCGCCCGCTCAACTAACGATATAGGCGCGGTCCGCATGGCTATAGGCTGGGGGCTCGTCGCCGGCATTGACGGCATCGTGATGACTACCGTGATACTTATCATCATTTTTATGCAGGATACAGGAACCGCCTTCTTTGCTATTCTGCCGCTGCCCCTCATCACCCTACTGATTATCCTCTTCGGCAGCGCCGTCGGTAAACGTTTTAAGAAGGCGCAGGAAACCTACTCAAAATTATCAGATACTGTGCAGGAAACGTTTGCCGGTATCCATGTGGTAAAATCATTCACGCAGGAATCTTTTTTTATCAAAAAGTTTGCGCAAGATAACGAAGAATATCAGGATGCGAATATGGCTGTCGTCCGTTTACACGGCGCGTTCTTCCCCCTCATATCGTTTCTTGCAGGAATAACCACCTTGATAGTGATGCTTGCAGGCGGGCGCAACGTTATACTCGGCATCATCAGCGCGGGCGACCTCGTTGCCCTCCTCTCGTATATACAGATGCTGATATGGCCCATGCTCGGCGCAGGTTTCACCGTGAACATGGTTCAGCGCGGCATCGTATCCCTGCGTCGCATCAACGAAGTGTTGACCACAGTGCCGCAGGGTGCCGCAGGCACTTTCATGCCTTGCACTCATTCTGAAAAGGGCGATTCGGGAGAGCCCTTACAGGAAAGCGCGCGCTTAGAAGGATGGCAGCAAGCACTGCGCATCAGCGCTTGTGCTACTGACCGAGAAAGCCTTCCCCCTCTGATTGAATTGCGTAACTTTTCGTTTGCCTATAAAGAGAATAAGCATGTACTGAATAATATTAGTTTAACTATTGATGAGGGCGCGCACCTCGGTATTTTCGGGCGGACGGGGGCGGGGAAATCTACGCTGATAAAAACATTTCCACGCATTCTGGACCCGCCGCGCGGCACGCTGTTCATAGAGGGGCGTGATGTGCGCGACTGGGATTTACAGGAATTGCGCGCCCTATTCGGGATAAGTCCGCAGGATAGTCAATTATTTTCAGATACTATCGAAAATAATATCGCCTACGGTTTGGATAATTGGGAACGTGAAGATATAGAAGCTATAGCCGCGCGCGCCGCCCTCGATAATGATGTGCGGAACTTTAAGGAGGGGCTTGACACCTTAATTGGTGAGCGGGGCATCACCTTATCGGGGGGGCAGAAACAGCGTATCACGATAGCCCGCGCGATGATCGTCAACCCAAAAATCCTCATCCTCGATGATTCGTTTTCGGCGCTCGATGCCGAGACGGAAAAGAAAATATTGCGCTTCATCTATGAGGAGCGCATAGGGAAGACGACTATCATCATATCGCACCGCACGTTCGCGCTGCGGAATGCTGATGCAATCGCCGTCCTCGACGGTGGGCTTCTTGCGGAATACGGCGCCCACGAAGAGTTGATGCGGCAAGACGGGTATTATGCTAAGACAGCAAAGTTACAACAGCTATCAAGCTAATAGGGGGGAGGATGCAGGATTTTATTGAAACTGAAGCGGTTGTAAAAGAATATGACAGCGCGATATTAAAACGAATAGCGCACTATATAAAAAAATATAAAGCGTATTTTTTCTTAACGATGGCTGCCCTCGTGGTTTCCACTGTGGGTGAACTACTCGTCCCTGTGCTTGAACAACGTTTGATTGACGAAGCTATCATGCGGACGTTTTTACGCATAGATGTCAAGAGCCCAAATATTGCCACCCTTGATGAAACAGCTAAAAATGAACTATCCAGAATTACCGGAAGAAAAAATACATTAGCAATGGGACAATACCTTTTTGTTCCCGAAACATCGCAGATGGGGCTTTCAAAAAAAATAAAAAATCAACTTGAAGAAAAAAATATTTTAGATAGCGAACAGTGGTATGCCTATACTACAGATGCCCATGTCTCCGCCATGACAAAAAAAGACCTTGCCAAATTACCGGTAGCAGAAAGAAAAATCATCCGCTCGGCTGATATTCGTAAAATATTTATTGTTGTTGGTATATTACTCGTGGTGCTTATTATTGTTTTTGCGGCAACATTCGCACAGCTCGTCAGCGCCTCTCTTGTCGGGCAAAAAGTCATGCGCGATATCCGTATGCAACTGTTCACTAACACCGCCTCTCTTTCCACCGGCTTCCTTTCGCTTAATCCTGTCGGACGCATCGTCAGTCGTTTATCAGGCGATGTCGAAACGATAAACGAATTTTTTACTTCGGTGGTCGTCGCTTTCTTAAAAGATATTTCGATAATGATAGGCGTGCTCTTCACGCTGTTCTATCTATCGCCGTCTCTTGCTCTTGTCGTCGTCGTTTGCTTGCCGCCTGTGCTTATCACGACGGCAATTAGCAGAGTGCGCGCGCGTGATGCGTTTAGGCGTCAGCGTCTCGCCTCTTCGGCAATCACCGCGTATCTCTCTGAACATCTGTCGCTACTCAATATCGTGCAGCTCTTCCGGCGCGAAAAAAAAAGCATGGCGGAGTTTGGACAGCGAAACAACGAACTTCTACACGCCAACATGGACGAAATGTATGTGTTTGCCGTATTCCGCCCCATCGTAGAATTTCTTGCGGTGCTTACCACCGCTGCCGTGATCATATTTGGCGCCCAAGCCGTGCTCAATCTTAATATTTCCCTCGGCGTCCTCGTCGCGTTCATCAATCTTGTTGCCATGTTCTATGGACCTGTTATGGACATATCAGAAAAGTATACAATACTGCAATCGGCAATGGCAGGCGGCGAGCGTGTCTTCAACTTGCTCGACACCAACGAAAAGATACCGAACGATGCGCACTCTTTTGAGAGGCAGATACAGGGCAGCATCGAATTCAAAAATGTCCATTTTAGTTACAAGCGTGGCGAGGCGGTGCTGAAAAACTTAAGCTTTACCGTTGAGCATGGACAGCGGGCTGCTATAGTCGGCTATACCGGCGCGGGTAAAACAACGATTACCAACATACTAGCCCGCCTCTGGGATATTGATTCAGGCGAAATTACGCTGGACGGCATCAACATAAAAGATATACCGTTAGCAACACTCCGCCGTGCTGTGCTGCCTGTGTTGCAGGATGTTTTTTTATTTTCGGGAAGCATTGCGGAAAACATAAGACTGGGGCTTCCCCTCTCGGAGGCGGAGCTGAAGGCGGCTGCCCACGCGGTGTCGGCGGATACCTTTATCGAAAAATTGCCAGAGGGCTATAACACGATGCTCTCCGAAGGCGCGGTGAATATTTCGGCGGGGGAAAAGCAGCTTATCAGTTTTGCGCGCGTTATCGCCCACAACCCCAAAGTCGTTATTCTGGATGAGGCGACAAGCTCCATCGACACGGAGACGGAGCGGCTTGTGCAGGAGGGTATGGCAAAGGTGCTTGCCGGGCGCACCTCGATAGTGATAGCCCACCGTCTTTCGACGATACGCGGTGCGGATAAAATTTTGGTGCTCTCCAACGGCGCGCTTGTCGAGGAGGGCACACACGCCGAGCTGCTCGACAAAGGCGGCTTATACACGCTGTTATGTAAGTTGCAGTTTGAATGACGCTGGGCGCCGAGTCAAACTTGCTATAGGGGAAGGCTTCCTCCTCATGCTGATGGCAAGGCAAGATGCAGGCGATTGTTACGCAGGGGGGCGTTTTGGGAGCCCCCACCTTTTGGTACATGAGGATTTACTGGGCAATCCGCACGGGGTCGCCGTTTGAAAGAAAGTTCTGTCCGGCGCTGACCACCCGCTCGCCGATTTTGAGTCCAGAAATGACCTCGATCTCCGTATCGCTTTCCAATCCGGTGGCAATTTCCCGCCTCTGGGCGATGTTGGTATCGTCCGCAACGAAGACAATCCACCTGCCATAGGTATTGATTACCGCACTGCGGGGGATGACGGGGACATCGCGCTTGGTGTTGATGACGAGGCTTATCGTGGCAAACATTCCCGATCGAATGCGGGGGTCCTGTTTGACAAATTGTATCTGGATGCGCATGGTGCGTGAGGCGGGGTCGATAATGGGGCTGACCTCGCGGACGATGCCGACAAACGTTTCGTTGGGGAGCGCGTCAAAGTATATTTCGGCGGCAAGCGTTTTTTTAATCGAGCCGGTAAATCGTTCCGGTATATAGGTTTCGATGACGAGGCTGGAAAGGTCGCCGACTATGTAAATTGCCGATTGTGTCGAGACGGTATCGCCGACATTGAAGGGCGCCTGAATCACCGTGCCGACGATTGTTGAGCGTAGCGGGTTTTTTGAAAAGACCTCCCCCGGCTTCGACGGGTCGATATAGGCGGTGATTTCGTTTTTTGCAACGCTATCGCCAACCCGCTTGTGGAGCGCGGCGATTTTACCGGCAAGCTGAGGGTAGAGTGAAACCTGCCTTGAGGCGATGACGTCGCCGTTTACGACGATGCTGTTTTCTATCGTGCCCAAGACAACCGGCGTAACCCGCACCACCGCAGGATTCCGCGCCGCGCCCCCCGCCTGAGCGCCGCGTGCCCCGCCGTTCCCGTCTGCCGCGCCCCCCGCCAGAGCGCCGCCACTGCGTGCCCCGCCGTTCCCGCCTGCCCCGCCCCCCGCCTGAGCGCCGCCGCCGCGTGCCCCGCCGCTCTCGCCTGCCGCGCCCCCCGC
>JAITNZ010000174.1 GCA_031290205.1 Spirochaetaceae bacterium | reverse complement strand
GGGGAACATATCCCCCGCACCCCCAGTTGTAACCGCCCCAAGGGGCGGGGTATCAGACCCCAAGTTGATAACGCCCTTTTCATCCTGAAGGCGAGGGCAAAAAGCGCCTGAGGCGCAATAAATTGCACCCGTAGGCGCGCAGGCACCACAGATGTATTCGTTCTCATGGAGTATATCAATTATTCTCCGCCGTTTTCTTGTTGCACGGAAGGCAGAAAGCGGCTGTGGCGCCGACTATCAGTCTTTCGTTGCATTCGTGGGTTTTAACGCAAATACGGTAGTAGCGTCCGTCTAGGTTGCGGAAATTCGCGCAGGAGCGGAGGAGTATCCCCGACGCGAGGAGTTTTTCGGCGAGGTTTTGTTCGTTGTCGGTGCGGAAGAGGATGAAGTTTGCGTCGCTGTCGAACACTTTTAATCCCAGTTCGCGTAATGCTGATGTCAGATAGGCGCGCTCCGTTTCGATAAGGGCTCTGCTCCGCTCGAACCAGTCTGAGCATTGCAGTGCGGCGAGCGCGGCAGCCTGAGCGGGCACGGAGACATTCCAGAATGGTCCCGAGGCGGCGCAGGCAGCGATCAAATCCTCGTCGGGGCAGACCATATAGCCTATCCGCAAGCCTGCCAGCGAAAATGTTTTGGTAAACGCACGCACGCACGCGATTTTTTTGCTCAATTTTCCTAGTTTTCCCCCATCCTCCGAAAATAACGGCGATTGCCTTCCGGTAAACGGCAAAAAACATTCGTCCAATACCAAAAAAACGTTCCTTTCCTGGCAACGGCGGACGATTGCCGCCAGCAGATCGGGCTCAATAAGGCTGCTGGTAGGATTATTCGGGTTGCAGAGGAAGAGCATATCATGCTCAACAGAGGAAAAAAAATCCAAAAAGCGTTCCGTGAGCCTAAAATCATCCGCTTCGAGCATCGGATAGTGCACGATACGGGCGCCCGCGAGAGAAGCCGCCTTCTCGTATTCGGAAAATGTTGGAGCGCAGAGCAGCACCGTGCGGGGCTTTTTTGCGAGGCAGAGCCGGAAGATGATGTCCGAAGCGCCAGCGCCGCAGAGTATCGCCTCTTGGGGGACGCCGTCGAATTGGGCGATTGCGGCGCGGAGGGCACGGCAATAGGGGTCGGGGTAGCGTTCAAAATCGCCGCGCACACTTGCGGCGAGCGCCGCCTTGACCGCATCGGGGCTTCCCAGCGGGTTGGTGTTCACCGAAAAATCGAGCAAGCGCCTATCCCGCGCCCTTTGCACCAGCTCCGCGTTACCATAAAAATCACCACCATGTACCATTTCTGTATTCTATTGCACTGAAGCGTTCAATAATAGTCCCTCTTATTCGCAGGGGTGCACTTCCAAATTCGGGGTAAATTGGCGGCACTGTAGGGGGAGGTCTCCCCCTACGCCCAATAATAGCACCCGATAGGGTGTTGTTGCGGTTAATCGTTCATGGCGTGGCGCAGGGCAAGCAAACTTTGCGCCCTCTACGGGGGCTAGCCCCCGCCCAGCCGCCGCGCCCGATAGGGCGTTTATCCAGCGGCATTCGAAGAGGCGTGGCGCAGACAAAACTAGCGCTAACAAAAATGCAGAGTCACCTTTAGGTGGCTCTGTGCGCCGCCCAGCCGCCGCGCCCGATAGGGCGTTTATCCAGCGGCATTCGAAGAGGCGTGGCGCAGACAAAACTAGCGCTAAGGCGCACGCGCAGCTAGCATACTCGTTGCCACGAGCTTTTGCTGTTAGGGCTTTCCTGTAGGTCGGCGCCGCCCTTATTGATAAAAACTCTTTGTTAAGAGGTGCAGGGCGGCTTCGGGGTGTGCTTTCGACAGCACCCCCAGCGATGCCATGATGTAGTCGTTGTCGACGAGGATTGCGGCGCTCTCCGGCGGCGAGAGGAGGAGCCCCCGTTTGTCCTGTTTGGTGATGCTCCGCAAGAGCTCGAGGCGGTGGGGGAGGCGCGTGAGGGCGCCGCCGGTGCCGATGATATATTGTATCTGCGTCAGGTCTTTCCCTTCGGCAAGCGTGCTGCGCCCCTCGGGTCCGTAAACATGGCGAAGGGCGCCCGCATGGCGGGCGAAGGCAAGCCGGACGGCTTCCGCCGTGAGCGCCTCGACAAAGCGGATTTCATGCTCAGTTTGGGGGATCGCGCGGTAGGATTCGAGCACGCCGTCGAGGGGGAAGCCGATCCGCGCTTCTAGCTCAGGCTTACCGATAAGCTCGATGAGGTTCATCCTGTTGACGAATACGCCGAGGTCGCCCTCTACCGTGCGCTTGGCGAGCGGCTCCGGCGCCATGAGCATGCGGGAGATTTCTTCCGAGCCGCTTGTCACCGAGTGAACGTCCGTCGTCGCCCCCCCGACATCGAGCACCATGAGGTCGCCAAAGGCGGGGGCTTCGTAGAGCAGTTTGGCGGCTTCCATCACGGCGCCGGGGGTCGGGATTATCGGACCGCCGACCAGCTCGCGGATATGCTCCATGCCCGGCGCGTGCACGATATGCTCCTCGAACACCGCCTGAATGACCTTTCGCGCCGGCTCGACGTTAAGGCAGTCGATGCGCGGATAGACGTTTTCGACAATGTATGGTGCGCCGCCGCCGCTGCCTGAGGCAGTGCCGCCGCCGCCGTCAAATATCTTTTTGATCTCAGCCTGATTGTCGATATTGCCGGCGTAGATTACCGGAATGTTCAGCTCAAGCTCCCGGATGCGGCGGGCGTTGGCAAGGGCGGTCTCCCGCTCACCGTGGTCCACGCCGCCTGCAATCATGATGATGTTCGGGCGCAGCGCCTCCAGTTGCGCTAAATCCGATTCGCGGAGCAGCCCCGCCGTTACCATCTTGAGAACGGCGCCCGCACCGAGCGCCGCCTCCCGCGCCGCCTTCGCCGTCATGTCGTAGACAAGCCCGTGAACCGTCATCTTCAGCCCGCCCGCGGCGCTGGAAGTCGCGAGCATCTCGCCATATTCAAGGCTTTCAATCCCCTTCTTCCGGCAAAGGTCGTCAATCGCCCCCCTCAGCCCTATCCTCACATCCCCTTCCGCCACCGAAGTCGCCGCCTGCCCCTGCCCCCAAAAGCGCGGCTCGCCCGAATCAATCCCGCAAAAAGCATTCACAAGCGTCGTGGTAGAGCCGATTTCGGCAACAAGAACGTCGAATAAGGGGGATGGGGAATGGGGTATGGGGGTTGGGGAGAAGAGCATACTCCGAGAATTTTCTTCCCTGCTCATTGAAGATGGGGGATAGGGGGAAGATTTTGCCTCGAAATCTTTCTTCCCTGCCGCTTGTTCCCTGTTCATTTCTAACTCCTCACTCTGCTATATTCTTGCATATCTCAAGCTAACAACCCCGTTGCCTTATTCAAGGGCACCTCTTATCCATCCCCCATCCCCTTCTGCTCCGCCGGTGTTTTACCAAACATCCCCCTCCGCCACCGAAGTCGCCGCCTGCCCCTGCCCCCAAAAGGTCTCAGACCCGGGCTCGCCCGAATCAATCCCGCAAAAAGCATTCACAAGCGTCGTGGTAGAGCCGATTTCGGCAACAAGAATGTCGAAGAAGGGGGATGGGGAATGGGGGATGGGGGATGGGGGAAGATTACACTTTGAAATCTTTTTTTCTACACCCTGTTCCCTGTTCATTCCTAACTCCTCTTATGAAGAGGGGTTTAGGGTATGGGGTATGGGGTTTAGGGGAAGATTTTGCTTCGAAATCTTTCTTCCCTGCCGCTTGTTCCCTGTTCATTCCTAACTCCTCACTCTGCTATCTTCTTGCATATCGCAAGCTAAAAACCCCATTGCCTTATCCAAAGGCGCCTCGTCCCTATACCCCAAACCCTCGACCCCAAACCCCTTCCTCAAAGGCGCCTCTTCCCCCATACCCCATACCCTATACCCCATACCCCTTCTTCCTACGGTGTTTTACCAAAAACGTCGCCACATCTATGCCGTGCGTGCCCCGGCCGAAACCGGCGTCTATGCCTTGTTGGACGGCGAGTTTGGGCACTACTTGGGTGCCGCCGGCGATGATTGTCAGCTTGTCCCTGATGCCCTTTTCGACGGCAAGCTCGTGGAGCTTTTTCATGCCCTTGTAGTGAATGTCGTCGTGGCTGATGATCGTCGATGCGAGGATTGCCTCGGCGTTAAGCTCGATGGCGGCGTCCACGAGCTTTTCCACCGGCACGGAAGTTCCCAGATAGTGAACCTCGATGCCGAAGCGCTCGATGCCGCCGTGTTTTATGTCGATGATTTCGCGCAGCCCCACCGAATGTTCGTCCTCCCCCACCGTCCCGCAGACCACGCGCAGCGGATATTTTTCGACATCGGCGCGGATCTCCTCGTCGGACAGGAGTTCAGGCTCCGGCGGGATGACGAGTTTGGCGGTGTCGACATCGAAGGGGAGCCTGCCCTTCAGCTCGATGCGCACCCCCTCCGCTTCCTGCATCACTTCGAGGTTTATCACCTGCGCGTCTTGCAGGTTCATCTTTGCCGCCAGCTCCAGCGCCGCCGCTTCCGCCACCCGCCGCGAAGCGGGGAGGAACAGGGTGAGCATCACCGTGCCGTCAGCAGCCCATTCCATCTCAGGCTTGAGCAAGCTCGTGCCCCGGTATTTTGCCGTCTCTTCCATGCGCCGATGGACGTTGTCCTCCTCGTCAAGCTCGTCGATATAAACGATTTTGCCGGGGTCCTCGAAAGTGCAGCCGCCAATCAATTTTGCCGGATTATCCACGGCGGAGGGGTCGTACTGGGCGACATTGTTATAGCCATAGTGAGCGGTAACGGGCGCGAAGTAGTCCTCGTCCCGCTTGAAGATGCTCCCCTGTCCGACGCCGCCTGCGATCTTGCGGGCGATGCCGTCTCCGTTGCGCTCGGGGTAGTTGCCCGAATCGACGAAGAAGCCCGCTTCCACTGCCTCGAAATAGCCCCCCGCCTCGAGAATCTCTTCCATGAATAGGCAGGCGCGTTCTTTGATTTCGCGGGCGTTTTTCTGGAGCTCTCCGTCTTTCTTCAGTTCGACCATCTCCATAAGCCCGTCGAGCCCGGCGAAAACCTGCTTCGCCGTGTCGCAGGCTTCGATATTGTAGATGTGCCAGGGGACGTTGCG
>JAITNZ010000173.1 GCA_031290205.1 Spirochaetaceae bacterium | reverse complement strand
AATTCACTGGTAACAAACTTTAGTCGGCTATTCGCCGACACACGATAATGCTTTTCCTAAGTGGCGGAAAACACGTCCGATGAGAAAACGTACTTGCTTAGGAAATGGGTGCCTGTTTTTTGGCAAGCCTTCCCCGCCCCGCCCGCCCGACCGTGCCCCGCGATTAAAATCGCGGGGGTAGCATAAGTGCGGGAGGCGCTGTAGGCATTGACTTTTGGCGGGCTAATGATTAGAATTGCAATATGAAAACAATAAAATATACCCATAAGTGTGTAGCGCTTGTTTTGGGAGCGGCTTTTATATTTGCCGCGTGTAGCAGCGCGCCCGTGTATCAGCGGGATGAACGTGTCCTCCTCTATCCCGAAGCCGGGAAGAAGAGCCCAGCACTATCGTTCTCGGTTCGTTTGTTGGATTCGGCAGACGAGAATTTGCAACCTCTCTTACGTAGTGTTCTCTACGACGGGAAAAATTGTGCGGACTATACTGAGTCGCTTTTTATTACCGCGAAAAATAAATATATCGACTCCAAACCTCCCGCCGCCCCTGCCGATGTAGAGGATGCCAAGTCTATGAACTGGACATATAGTGAAGAAAGCGCGGATGCCGTCTACAATAATGTTATCGTTATAGAACGGGTTCGCGATATTTACGAAGGCGGGGCGCACCCAATGCACGAAAAAGAATTTATCGTATTAGATACGAAACAGGCAAAACAGGTGCGGCTTACCGAGTTAGTTACCAAGGATGGCTTAGCGGCGTTAAAGGCACAGTTAGAGGCTCGTCTGCGCACTCAATATGCTGAGCAGAGCGGGACTGGGACCGCATTATCGAAGAATGCGACGCTGACCGATATAGGTTTCTTCGACAACAGCATTACAGTTCCCGAGCAGAATTTTTTTGTAAAACCTTCCGGTTTGGTCTTTGTCTGGAATCCTTATGCGATTGCGCCATACTCATTTGGCATCATCGAGGTAGAGCTTCGCTATGCTGAAATAAAAAACCTGCTCACCGCCGAAGGTGAAGCGCTCTTTCAATCAATGCGTTAAGGAAAAATTGTTTAAGACAAAAAACCTTGTTGCGTATAAGAATAAACCGGCTGTCGTAAAAGACATGGACGATAAAATCACTATCGTCCTGCCGGACGGTTCTGAGTTGCGCGTCCGCGAAAAAGACATTGAACTTATTCATCCCGGACCGGTTGCAAATCTTAGCAATTTTGAAAACGGTTTCCCCACACAAGAGGCGCGGGAATTGTGGGAACTCGTTTCTGGTGAAGGCGATACATTTTCGCTTGGGGACATTGCCTCTTTTACATCGGGAGGTGGCAATCCCCGCAATGCTTGGGCGGTGTATCTTTTGCTGAAAGACGGGCTCTATTTTGAGGGTGCACTTGACGCAATGAGAGCGCGGTCGGCGGACGCCGTCGACGCCGACGAACAGAAACGCGCCGCGCGGCACAGCGAAGAGGCGGGACGTGCGGCGTTTATCGAACGGCTTAAGAATAAAAAGCTCTGCCTTCCTGATGATTCCCGTTTTTTGCAAGACATCGAGGCGCTTGCCTATGAAAAATCCGAAAAAAGTAAGACGATGCGGGAGGCGGGCTTCACCGAAGATGGCGTAAGCGCTCACCGATTGCTACTTGAAACCGGCTTTTGGCTACCTACGGTGAATCCCTATCCCGCCCGCTATGATGTTTCGTTGGTCAAGCCGAAAGTCGCGATACTCCCCCCACCTCAAGATGAGGATCGTGCCGACCTTACCCATCTTGCCGCGTATGCGATTGATGATGAGGGGAGCGTCGACCCTGATGATGCCGTTTCGCTTGAAACAACGGATGAGGGGACGTTTCTCTATGTCCATGTGGCGGATCCTGCCGCGCAGATTACGGCGGGGAGTGCGGCGGACATCGAAGCGCGCGCGCGCGGGGCGACTTTCTATGCGCCGGAAGGAGCTGTGAGGATGCTTCCCGACGAGGCGCTCCCGCTCTTTGCCCTCGGTCTTGAGAAAACTTCGGCAGCGCTCAGTTTTAAGCTGAAGCTTGCCGCCGATTGTTCAATCGAAAAGGTTGAAATCGTCCGTTCGCTCGTGCATGTGACCCGTTTAAGTTATCGTTTGGCTGATGAACGAGCGGAGCTTGCCGCGCTTTTTGCCCTTGCCGACAGCAATACAAGGCGGCGGGCGGCGGCAGGGGCGGCGTTGATAGACTTTCCCGAAGTTCGCATTGCCGTTCAGGATGGCGCTGTCGAGATTATGCCGCTTGAAAATTACCGTTCGCGGGCGCTCGTCCGTGAATGTATGCTGCTTGCCGGTGAAGGCGCGGCGAATTGGGCGCTTGAGGCGCGTCTTGCCTTCCCGTTCGTCGGGCAGGAAACCGAGAACATCCCCGAAAAGATCCCCGACTCTTATGCGGGCGCCTATCAGCTTCGCCGGAGCATGAGGCCACGCATACTCACGGCGAAACCCGGTCTGCATCAGGGGCTGGGGCTCGATATTTATACGCAGGTTACCAGCCCGTTGCGCCGCTATACCGACCTGCTCTGCCATCAACAGATTCGGGCGGCGCTTCGCGGTGAGGCGCCGCTCGTCGAGGACGAGCTGCTTGCGCGGCTTGCCGCGTCGGAACGTGCGGCAATAGCCGTTCAACGTGCCGAGCGCAATTCACGCGCGCACTGGACGGCGGTTTACCTTAGCGGTAAAGAAGGCATGGTGCAAGAAGGCATCATCCTCGATATACGCGGACCTCATGCCGTTGTGCTGATTCCCGCGCTGGGCATGGAAACCCAGACGGCGCTCCCTCGCGGCGCGGAACCCGAACCGAACGATACGGTGACGCTCAAACTGTCATCCGTCCGCATCCCCGAATGCGAAACCCGCTGGGTCATGTGCTAAGGGCGCGTGCCTGCTACAGACCATTGGCATTCCCTCATACGCTCTATATGGTGTATTTTTGTCGAAGTGCGACAAGGTTCTAGCTATTTACCCGCTCGACATACTCGTTCGTTTCGGTGTTTACCAGAATCCTCTCGTCCTGCTTGATGAAGAGGGGCACCCGCACGGTAAGCCCCGTTTCTGTTACAACAGGCTTCGTCGCGCCCGAGACCGTGTCGCCTCGGACATAGTTTTCGCTTTCAGCAACTGTAAATACCACTTTGTAAGGGATTTTTATATCAATAACTTTTTCTTTCCAGATGGTCAGTTCGTAGCTATTATCCACTTGCAAGTAAACTTTCTTATCTTCCATGTCCGAGACGGGAACCTCATACTGGTCGAAAGACTCGTTATCCATGAAATGAAAATTGTCATCATCGCCATACTGATACTGGCAGTTCCGTACATCGACCTCCGCATCTTCCACTTCCTGCTGAGTCGGAATGGTCACCGACAGCACCGACCCGTCTTTGATGCTCTTCATCTTGACACGGGCAATAGCCGTTCCCTTGCCGGGCGTATGAAACTCCCGCTCAACCACCAGAAAAGGTTGCCCTTTCTGCAACAAACACGTACCTTTCGTAATATCAACACCGCGAATCATATAAACCTCACAATAAGCCCAGTATACCGGAAAGCCCCCATCTCGTCAATCACGTCACGTACGTGGGGGTACACTTCCAAATTCTGGGTAAATCGGCGGTGCTGGGGGGAAGTCGACCCCTCGCCCGATAATTACACCCGAACCGGTGAGGGTGTTTACGCAATTAATCTAGCACGGCGTAGCGCCAGCGAAAGCCGCTGTTCAGAAGGCGTTATCAGCGCGCCGCGCCGCAAAATTGCGTCGCTACCCCGCC
>JAITNZ010000148.1 GCA_031290205.1 Spirochaetaceae bacterium | reverse complement strand
TTATCGTTGATTTTCGTATGTCACTCACCGTAAATGTTTCGGGTAAAACTGTCGCGTTTCGCGCCGGTAGCGGAGTTCCCGCTTTTGCCATTCTTGAAATATATTCCGGCTTGTAAACGGCATCTCCGGTATCGGGGTCGATTTTTCCTACCGGATATTTTTTGTTACGCGGGTTCCCGTTTGCGTTCCTGAAACCGGTAACTTCATAAAGATAGATATGCTTTCCTACTTTCATTGCGCCTCAGGCGCTTTTTGCCCTCGCCTTCAGGATGAAAAGGGCGTCATCAACTTGGGGTCTGATACCCCGCCCAGTGAACGCGCCCGCATGGGCGTTGTTGCGGTTAATCGTTCATGGCGTGGCGCAGGACGCCCTAACACTACGCTGTAGGGCGCAACGCAGTGCGCCCGGCGCGCTGATACCGCTTTCTGAACAGTGGTTTTTGCTGGCGCTACGCCGTGCTGTATTAACCCCCAACGCCCTCAACGTTTTGGGCGCAGTTACTGGGCGAGGGGGAGACTTCCCCCTCCTCTACTGGATTACTATCATAGCGCCTACCTGATTTACCACGAATTTTGAAGTGCACCCCTATTGCGTATTGCGGTGATTCGCTTGCAAATAAATGCAAATTAGTGAATACTCAGAACAGGAGAAACTATGGGTATACGTGGTGAAATATTTTCAACAAAGGTTCAATTTAAGAACAGAACCTACTTTTTTAATGTAAAAGAAAATCGGCTTGGCGATCTCTATTTAAATATCGTCGAGAGCAAAAACAAAGATCCAGGCGAATTCGAGCGCCAGTCGATCGTCCTCTTTGCCGATGATTTACAAGAATTTCTAAAAGGTTTTGATGAATCTCTCCGTGTACTGGAAAAATCTGTCCGCGAACAAAAACGCGCAACGCCAAAAGCAGTCGCATTGCACAACGAGGGCGAAAAGCGTGCAAACCGTCCCAAGCGTGAACAAACGGGTGAAAACAAAGAATACAAAAAACGGAAAGTTCTGCGTCCCGTTAAATAGCGTTTTCTCCTCATGCCGGTATGTTAGGAAGCGTTTGCGCTTAAGCTCGTAACTCATAACAATACAGAGGAAGGCTTTCTCAGATACGTAGCGCATTGCCTCATAATTAATCTAGCCGAAAATGGGGTGGTTCCTCAAAACAAAACCCTAGTCGAAATCAGTCCGCGTGGGTCTGATCGTCCTCGTGACAGGATCCCCGGCATTACTCGACTGAATAGTTACCGCTTAAAAAGAAAAGACGCGGGGAATATTTTGGCAATTCTTTTTTAAACCATTCGTTATATAGGGTATATGCGCCGCCTTCCTCGATTGCCCTCGCCCGCTTATAGTGTTCGTGGTAGTAAGGATTAAATCTGTTCGATTTCTGCCAGAGCAGCATATCAAATGAATAGGGGCGCGCATGGCTGCATATATCGTTATTTGCAAGATCGAGCCCTGTAATATATACATCCCCCTCTGTCCAGCGCAGGGCAAAATCTATGGCGTTTGCCGTAACCGTCCCCCGTGCGGGCAGCCTCCAATGCAGTATAGGCGCTCCCTCTAGGAGCTTTTCCTCCCCGTCAGTGCCGTCGCTAAACAACAGAAGCGGGAATGTTGAAAAATCGGAAAGCAGAGCAGCATGCAATGTCGCAACAACAAGCATATTGCCAGAAAAGCGGGCGGCTTCGTATAAATGGAATCGCGCCCAGTTCCCGCCGTCACTCGTTATCATTATATCGGGAACAATATTATGGGCAATAAGTGCGCTATAGGCTGATGATACCGCCAACAGCTCGCTACCGTTTTTTGCCTTCATTTCTTTTATAATATCAATATCGTTTTCCAGACCGGGACCCGATGCACAGATGATAATATTTTTCTTATTGGAATGTACGGGGTGAAAGCCCCGCTGCGCTATATCTCTGTTTTTTCTCGCATTACGCTGCCAGCGGCTGCTAAAATGGGTAATCGTTCGCTTATTGGCATCCGTCCATTTGATAAATCGCGCCGCCTCTTTTAAGAGCGCAAGATATTTTTCGCCACCTAATGAAAGTGCGGGACGCCATTCAATGATTTTAATTTTATCCGATTCTATATCTTCGATTTCTTTTTCAAGAAAATCGCTACAGCTTATTTTGCTTTCAGGAGACCATTCGGCATCGGGAATATTTTGGGGGGGAACAAAACTATTACTCGATATATAATCAGCCGATATATGAAGCGAAATAATTTTTGCATTTCTATTTCTTTGACGCAAATAGGGAATTACATAGCATATCCCGCATTCAAGCAAAATAAAATACTTTATGCTCTCTTGTAGCGCCATCTGTGCTATATAGCGTTCTGCTTCACGTTCAGGGTTATACTCAGAATGAATCTTTTTCACAAGATACCTCGCGGCTTGTCGCGAGGAGGCTCATTCTTCGGCAAGCCCCAAGTCCTTAAAAACTTTTTTATATATCAAAAATTTATCGGAATGTGCAAACTCTATAATCTTTTCGTATGGTAAAAAATCAAGTAACTGGTCTATATAGGCAAGCACGGTTTTTATTTCACTCTTGAGCCTTCTATCCATTTCTGTTTCTTCGCCTGATTCCGCTTGCTTCTCGTCAGGCTCGAACGCTCCTACTTCCTCTTCGGGCGGTTTTTCCACCCATGTGTCAACGAGGTCGGGATCGGGCAAGATGGAGTCTTCGCTTGTTTCAGCAGGTTCCGTAACTCCTTCCGGCGCTTCTATCACTTCAAGAGCCGCTTCATCTGCTTGGGGCGCTTCCCCTACTTCAGGCAGCTGCCAATCTGCTTCGGGTGTCTCGATATTACTATCTGTCTCGATATTAGGCGGCGCCGACTCAAGGTCGGAGGATGCTATCCCTTCGAAAACATCGACTTCGCTTGCGAGAGCTTCACCTTCTTCAGCCGCCCCCGCGATTACTTGAGGAACTTGCACTATTTCAAAAGGCTCCGCCGTTTCACGCGCCGCATCTTGCATGGGAGTTTCCATTGTTTCAAGCGCCGCGACCTGTTCGGGATATTCAAGCTCTTCAAGCACCGTGTTTTCGACTGGAGGCTCACGAATGGTGGTAACCTCGCTTTTTAATGTCGCCAACTCAGTCTTTATCGAAGAAAGCTCGTCGGCAATCTTGATAAGAAGTTCCGCAGAAACAGCGTTCCCTTCATTGCCGCTTGGTTTTTCTCCAGTTGCGGACTTACAAGCCGTTTCGCCCTCGCCCGGTAAAATATCGTCAATATCAAAGATATCTAGGTCAGGAAGCGGGTCGTCTTTCAGACCTGAAGCGTCCCCATCAAGCGCGGACAGAGTTTCCAGTTCCTCGATTTCTTCTTCCAGTTTCGGTTTTTGAATGTTTTCTGAAAATTCGAAATCATCATCATCTTGAGGCGGAGGCTGGCTAAGATCATCATCAAAAAAATCGGCTATGTCTAAATCATCCGAAGTATCAGTTTGGATGTCCTCAGGTTCGCTTTTAACCCAAACGCCATACTCGTCAAGCTCGTCATAAGAGCCAATACCGCTTCGGTTTGTAAAAATTGAAGGTTTTTTACCGCTTTTCATGCTGTTTCCTTAACACCGTCCTGCCCTTCGAGTCTCCTAAAGTGAAACTAGAGCCTATACTTAACATTATCGACCTATTTTATCACAAAGATAAGGCTGTGGCAAGCCCCTCCAACGTTCCTCATTCCTCATTCCTCATTATGCTCTCCAATTGTTCCATCGGCTTGCCCTTTGCGTTCAACTGTTTTGCCGCCGCGATAAACTTGTGGATGTCGCTCCCCGATGCCGCGTACAATTCTTTCAGTCGGCTGTTCCCTTCGTAGTATAAATTGTACAGTTCAAGGTAAGCATTGTTAATTTCCATCGTGGCAAAAGCCCAGTAGCGCTCGCTCTTAAACATCGTTTGATAGTCTTCGGCAAAGCGTTCTTGGGCGGCTTTTATTATTTCCGTTTTTCTTGCTAGTTTTTCTTCACGCGGCTCTGTGCTCGTATAGATCAAATTGAGTTCAGCAATCAAACTCTGAATAAAGGACACAAACCGAGCGCTGTCTTCTTCCTGCGCAATCATTTCACGCATCAGCACAGAATCCGCACCGTATTTTTTTTCGATATAGAGGCGCGCGCCTTCGTTGCCGATGAATTCGGCAAGCTCTTCGTTAAACTGAACATGATCGTGTAAGAAAATCGTCGCATGGAAAGATTCGTGGATAATCAAATCGGCAAGACGGCTCGCAGGATAATCCTTCATAAAAGAATAGAGCGGATCGCGGAACCATCCAAGCGTTGAAAAAGCCTCGACGGGGCGTATCCAGACATCAAGGTCTTTTTGTTGGAGTTTTGCGCCTTCTTTTTTTGCGTCGTCTGGATTAAAAAACCCTTTATAAGGAACCTTGCCGACAATGGGAAACCACCACTGGTAACGGGTAAAACTATCCTTTGCCGAAGCCGATACGACGGCGGCAAGATAATTCCGCTCTATCTCGACATAACGGGTATAGTTTTTTGTCGGTTTTAGACCGAGTTCCTCAACGGCAAAACGCCGTATATCCTCAACCTGTTCGACAAAACGGACAGTTTCGTCCGGCGCGTTGTGAGCAAGCAGGCTTTCAAGCGGGACGCCTCTGCGCAAGAAGCCTATCATTGCCGCACCCTGCGTTAAGGTATAACACGCCGAGAACAAGCAGGAGCAAAAACCCAGAGTGGCTAGTGCTATAATGAAAGGGGCAATGGACATAATAGGATGTTTCATCAGTCTTCAATAGAGTAATTGGGGCTTTATAAAAAGTCAACCATACCCTTGCGAATGGGTGCACTTCAAAATTCTGGGTAAATCAGGTTGGCGCTATGGAAATCTCCAGTATATGGAGGGGGAAGTCTCCCCCTCGCCCAGTAACTGCGCCCGAAACGTTGAGGGCGTTCACGCAGTTAATCGAGCACGGCGTAGCGCCAGCAAAAGCCACTGTTCAGAAAGCGGTATCAACGCGCCGCGCGCACTGCGTTGCGCCCAACCCCGCCCAATGAACGCGCCCACACCGCGTGAGCGGTGCAAATTTAGAGACCAAAAGCATATATCCCCGCGCTGCGCGACTAGAAAACGTGATGGCAAGATAGGGTTACCTGACGCTATTATTGGGCGTTGTTGCGGTTAATCGTTCATGGCGTGGCGCAGGTTATTGCTACATTACCCAATAACTGCATGCTCACCTTTAGGTGAGCATGTGCGCCCACTCATCTACATTCTGCACCGTCGCACTGCTCTTTCAATGTAAAGCATTCCCCCGCCATGTGCCGGGCGCACAAAGCCACCTAAAGGTGTCTTTGCATTTTTGTTAGCGCTAGTTTAGTCTGCGCCACGCCTCTGCGAATGCCGGCGCACGATGTGCACGCGCACGCTGCCATACTCGTTACCGCGCGTTTTGCTGTTAAGCTTGTCCTGCGCCACGCTATGAACGGTTTACTGCATCAACGCGCTTGTGGGTGCGGCGGCTGGGCGGGGCTTTCAGTCTACCCATGACAAAGCCCATCGAACACATCATCAAGTGTTTCCCTCTGCTTGTGGACAGCGCTCTTGTCTGCGATAAATGCGAAAACAGAAAAATCTGCGCTTCTTGTATCTTTAGCCCTCATTACGAATTGAAGGGCGAAGCAGCAAAAGCCCTAGACAAGGTAACGGCTGCATAAGCCGCAAGCCGCCTCCGTATGGGGGCGGCATAAAAAACTAGAGGAGTATACTATGAATTATTTTACAAGTTGCAAAACAATAGCAGACGCTAAGACAATCTATACCGCCCTGCGCGTATTTGATGAGCCGAACATCGAGGAACACAAAAAAGATTTTGAAAGAATTCTTGAAACGATTATGTCAGAAGCCTTTTTTGCATACCACAAAGAAAAAGACGAAACCCCCGACCTGTTCACGCTGCCAACATTACAACACATCATCACAAAAGTCGCATATCTTAAATGTGATATTGAAATTATCGGCTATTGGATATATTGTTTCCATGCTGAAAATGTCAAGTCTGAATTAGAACAGCTAGGATTTTGGCACAGCTCGAAACACAAAGCCCACATCTATTCAGGAAAGAAAAAATCCCGCTACGCCACAAAAGCAAAACTAGCAGAACTACGAACCAACAACGGCATGATAAAAAAAGCAATGTAAAAAAATACGGGCATAGATAGGGGATAGAGAATTTATTCTCTATCCCCGATTCTTTAATTCTCTATGCCCCCGTTTTCATCACCACGATATTATCTTTCGGACGAGTAACGAGGAACCCGTCCCGCTTGCGGAAGCGGAGGAATAATTCCCCATGTTCAAGGCTTTCGGTCGTGCCGTCAAACTTCTTTATCTCGATGCCCTTCCTATCGCCATGCTGAATTCTTTTAGGGTTCATAAAAATTGCGAACGGCATATCCGGCGCAAAGTCCGCAATCTGCGGCAAGATGGATACTTCCTGATACGGCAGGTGCAATCCGACACGAGGCGCCCCCTACAGCAAAGCCATAACAATAGAGCGCGCGGCTAGGAGGATGGCAGGAGCGCGGGCGCGTCAGCGCACGTGCCCGTACCTGAGAAAGCCTTCCCCCGGTCTGCGCCATATCGGATTACCCAAATCATCTTTAATATTGACAAGATGATTGAGAACCGTTTCGTGCAAAAACCAACAGCAGTCCTTGCGCTCCTCTGCGTCCACTTTATAAACAGCGTCCCTGAATTTTTCCCAAGTGATACTCGATAAGGTGCCGCCTGTTATCGTTACCGTTGTAACATTGGGAGCGCACATCGCGCCTGTGAACGGCGCATTGTTAGCAAGCAAACACGCTTATCAAACTCCTGACCGTAGGCTTCGGTGAACTCGTCAATGAATATCGAACCTAAATCGACAAACACATCCTCCTCAAATTCATCATACCACGGAATGAAACCCGCCAGAGTATACGCTTTTAATTCCACACGTTGCGCCCCCTGTGGCTTGCTGCCCGTGATAGCCTGACCGTAAGCGGTGAGCCAGTGAAGCTGGACACCACCGCGCTCACGAGTAGGAAGGAACACGGAAGTACCCGCCATCGGTCGATGGCGGACGAGGTTCATCATCACTGATTTCTTTGCAACATCTTGCATGATTTCAGTTTCATAGATGGGGTTAATCAGATATTGATCATTGGTAGCAATATTCCCCATCGGCGAGCCGAGAGCCGCCTTCTCGACCTGCCAGCCCCGCTCACCCCATGACACCTCTTTGGGGTTAGTCCAGTTATCCGATTTAAGATTAGGCGTAAAAGCGAGTTCCCCCAACACCGGATG
>JAITNZ010000098.1 GCA_031290205.1 Spirochaetaceae bacterium | reverse complement strand
CCCCCCCCCCCCCCCCCCCCCCCCCCCCCCCCCCCCCCCCCCCCCCCCCCCCCCCCCCCCCCCCAAAACATTTATCTTGCGCCAGGTCTAAATCCTTTTTCAATTCCTGCAATTTTGTGTCATAATGCCGTTAGGTGGCGCAAATTAACCCATGTGTGTCAAAATGACCCATCTTGAGTCTTGCGCTTTCCCCATCAGCATTATAGTGCATTTTAGCGGGGAGGCAGAAATATGTCAAGACGGACGGACGGGAAGATTTGGCAGGGCGAGCGAATTAAAAAAGAAATCGCAATTTATAAGGAGGTTTTATGATTATTCGCGTCTATTCGCGGACAATTTGAAAATGCTGAAAAAGAATGTCCGCACCCATCCTTCGGCATATTGACTTTTGACCTTCCATCTGATACCTTCAATAAAACAATTATGATGATACTTATAAAAATAATTTTAGGGCTTATCGGGCTTGGCGTGGTGGTTTTTGTGCACGAGTTGGGGCATTTTATCGCCGCGCGTGCCGTCGGCATCACGGTTGACGCGTTTTCAATCGGCTGGGGGACGCCGATATGGAAAAAGAAAATCGGCGCCGTGGAATATCGTATCGGCATGTTTCCTATTGGCGGCTATTGCAAAATGGCGGGCGATAACGACTTCAAGGAAGCGTGGGAAAATAACCGCAATGCCGTGAATCAAAAAGAGGGGACGTTTTTCGGCGCGAAACCATGGCGCAGAATTATCACTGCGTTTGCCGGACCCTTCTTCAATATAATTTTTGCGGCGCTTGTTTTCGCCATCATCTGGGGCGCGGGCTTTGAATACCGCACAATGGATAACCGAATCGTGCTGCTGCGCGACATCGACCCGTCGGTATCGAGTCCAGCCGACAGAGCGGGGCTCGAAACCGGCGACCGCATACGCGCCATTGACGGCAGAAAAATCGATAATTACAGCGAAGTCCAGCGCATCGTGGCGACCAGCGCCGAAAAGAGAATGCGCTTTACTATCGATCGCGGCGGAAAAACACTCGCGCTTGAACTGGAGCCCGAACTACAAAAGGAAAGCGGCGCGGGGATGATAGGCATCTTCGCCTATACCGAGCCTATCGTTGGCAGCATTCAGGCGGGCAGTCCGGCGGCGGCGGCAGGGCTGTGCGCGGGCGACCGCATCCTCAGCATAAACGGACAGGAAATCGCCTACACCGCCGCGCTTTACCGCATGTTCAAGGACGGCGGCGAACTCCCTTCAAGCATCCCTATTGAATACGAACGAGGCGATGCGTTGTTCAGCGCGGATATCCAGATGCCGGATGGCGAGTCCGAGGGCCTCGGCATCGAATGGCAGAGCGTGCTCTACCACACGCCGGACTATTCGATTTTCGGCGCAATCGCCAAAGGTGTGGATGAAGCCTACTGGACGCTGGCAACGACCGTCCGCAGTTTCCGCCTGCTCTTCCGCGGCATCGACCTGACGCAATCGGTCTCCGGTCCGGCGCGCATCACATGGATGGTCGGCGATATAGCCGCAAGCGGCTTCGGGCAGAGTTTTTCAGACGGGCTGCGCTCGCTGGGAAATTTTCTCGCGCTCATCTCCATCGCGCTCGGCGTGACCAACCTCTTACCGCTTCCTGTTTTAGACGGCGGTTTGATAATCCTCTTTATAGTGGAGATACTGCATCGCAAACCCCTCCACCCAAAAGTAGTGCAAGCGTTTCAAACAGCCGGCGTCGTCATCATAGCCGGCTTGATGCTATTCGCCATAGCCGGCGACATACTTTTTTTCGCAGGAAAGTGAGCAATGGATGATAGTGAACAGTGAACAGTGAACAGTGAACAGTGAATAGTGAATAGTGATGAGTGCGGGAGTGACGAGGTATGAGGTATGAGTGAGGACTGAGTAACGAGGCGTGATGAGTGGAAAAAAATTTCAAAGTGAAATCTTCCCCTGTTCCCCGTTCCCTCTTCCCTGTTCCCTTCATCTCCCCCCCATACCCCTCTTCAAAATGAGTGAGTGAGTGATGAGTGAAAAAAAATTACGAAGTGAAATCTTCCCCAAACCCCAAACCCCAAACCCCAAACCCCTTCTTCAAAGGTGCGAGTGGTGCGAAGGTGATGAGGAATATGCTCGTTACCATGATGAGGAGTGGGGGGTGCCCCTGCGGGACAGCCAAAAACTTTTTGAGTTCCTGATACTCGATGGGGCGCAAGCCGGTCTTTCGTGGATAACGATTCTCAAACGGCGTGAAGCATACCGCGCCGCCTTCGATAAGTTCGACGCCGAAAAAATCGTCCGCTATACCGATAAAGATTTTGAGCGGCTGATAGGCAACGCGGGAATCATCCGCAATAAATTAAAAATTATATCGGTGGTAAAAAACGCGCGCGCCTATCTTGAGTTTGCCGAAAAGGGCGCTTCGTTTTCAGACTGGCTCTGGGATTTTGTCGACGGAAAACCAATTATTAACAAATATAAAACATTAAAAGAAATCCCCGCATCGACGCCGCTTTCGGAACAAATTTCGAAAGAATTAAAAAAACGCGGCTTCACCTTTGTAGGTCCTGTTATCATATACGCCTTTATGCAGGCAGCAGGACTGATGAACGACCACATCACAAGCTGCTTCCGCTACCACGAAGTGATGGAATTATAAAACCATGGATGCTTTTGCAAAAATTCTCGAGAGCGGCTCACCGGTTTATTTTATTGGAATAAAAGGCACCGGAATGTGCGCTCTTGCCGAGTTGCTCCACGGTTTTTTTGGGGGGGGAGCGGCGGCGGCAAAAATATCGGGCTCCGACACCAGCGATGTTTTTTATACCGATGCAATACTCAAAGAGTTGGGGATTCCCTATTATGAATCATTCGATGCCGCGCATATCCCAGAGGATGCCGCGCTCGTCATCCATTCAGCCGCCTACAGTGCGGAGAGCAATAGCGAAGTGCGGGAAGCCGTGAAGCGCGGACTGCCGCTCTTAAAATATACTGAGGCGCTCGGCGCATATTCGGCGCTCTTCGAGGCTACCGGCATTGCCGGAGTGCATGGCAAGACGACGACGACCGCGCTCGCGGGGACGCTCCTTAAAAAAGCAAAACTCCCCGCGCAGGTGCTTGCGGGAAGCGCCGTCAGCACCTTTAACGGGCGTTCAACATTGTCGCTTGGTAACAAATATTTTATTGCCGAAACCTGCGAATACCGCAATCATTTTTTGTCGTTCCACCCCACAAGCATCATACTTACTTCGATTGAAAGCGACCATCAAGATTTTTTCCCGACGTATGAATCAATACGCGATGCGTTTCTTGCGTATATCAGATTGCTACCGGAAGGCGGCTGCCTCATATACTGTGCCGATGATGCGGGTGCGAGGGAAGCGGCGGAAATAATCAAAGGTGAGCGGGGGGACATCCACTACACGGAGTATGGGCGGACGGCGCAAGGTGATTATAGAATTTTATCATCTACTGTAGAAAACGAGCGTTCTCTTTGGACGCTTGCGGGGTTCCGGCAAACATTTACCCTGCGTGTGCCGGGCGACCACAATGTGTTGAACGCAAGCGCCGCGTTAGCATTGTTCTTTTTGCTTGTTAAAAAAGAACGCGGCACTTTGGATGCGGCAACGCTAGATTCCCTAGCTCTTGAAGCCGCGCGGGCGCTGGAAGAATTTCGCGGGAGTAAGCGGCGTTCAGAAATTGTAGGTGAGGTAGGCGGCGTGCTCTTCATGGATGATTATGCACATCATCCAAGCGCGATAAAGACAACCCTCGCGGGCTTAAAACTTTTTTATCCCAGTCGCAGGATAGTCGTAAGCTTCATGTCGCATACCTACACGCGAACCGCCGCGCTGCTTGATGAATTTGCCTCGGCATTTAGCGATGCTGATATACTGATACTCCACAAGATATATGCCTCGGCGCGCGAGAACTTTTCAGGCGGCGTCCACGGGCGGACGCTTTTTGAAAGAGTGCGAGCGCAGCACGCAAACGTTATATATTTTGAGGAGCCGCTCGATGCGGCATCGTTCCTCAGAGGCACCTTACAGGAAGGTGATATATGTATAACGATGGGCGCCGGTGATAACTGGCAGCTTGGTAAAAGCGCATACGATGATTTTTTGGGGGGGGAACAAAGGGAGAAAAAAAATGAATAGCATGACAGGTTTTTCCGCCCTCGAAGTTCAGTATGAAGATTTTTCCGCCACGCTTGAAATAAAAGGATATAACAGCCGCTACCTCGAAATGTCTATCACCATGCCGCGTTATTTTTCAAAATACGAAACTGAGCTGCGCCGTCTCGTGAGTGATTATTGCAGACGCGGTAAAGTAGAAATTAATGTGCAGATAAAAGAAGCCGCCCCCGCTTTTGCAGTGTCCGTCAATACAAATGCGGCAGCCGCCTATATCGCGGCAGGGGAGCGCATTATGCAAGAAGCGCGGGACTCCTCAGTGCAATTTGAGAGCCGCGTGAACCTCTCCCAGTTTATGGCATTACAAGGAGTGCTGGAAATCGAAGATACATCAATCTGCTGTGATAGTAAATGGGAATTGATAAAACCGCACTTCGTGAGCGCGCTTGAAAGATTTTGCGTCGAACGGGAACGCGAGGGCTTGCATACAGAAAAAAATATTTTTTTACATATTGAAACAATCGAAAACGCTGTTAAAGAGATTGCCGCTTATGTTCCTCAAATTGAAGGAGCAATAAAAGAAAATATAAAAAAACGTTTTGAAGAATTACACATTGACGGCGTGGACGATAACCGCGTGCTTGCCGAGACTGCTATCCTCCTGATGAAATATACGATAGCCGAAGAAATCAGCCGCTTGGACGCCCACATGAAAGAGTTTCGCGCTGAAACAAAGCGAAATAAAAGTCCGGGAAAAAAACTCGATTTCCTTTCGCAGGAAATTGCGCGCGAAATCAACACGATAGGTTCGAAGAGCACGCTGTTAGAGGTAAGCAAGTTGGTTGTTAATATGAAAGACTCACTTGAAAATATTAGAGAGCAGCTAAGGAACATCGAATAATATGTTATTTTTACCCGAATTAAAGTATCGCAATCTGCCGTCTGTCGTTCTTGCCGGACGCCCCAATGTGGGTAAATCAACATTATTCAATCGCTTTGCCCATACACGGCGGACGATAACCGACCCCACTCCCGGTGTTACGCGGGACGCCGTCGAAATGGTGGTATTCATTGCCGGTATGCCTGTCCGCTTGATTGACACCGGCGGCTATAAGCTCGACCGCGAAAAAAAAAGAGCGCCGAGCAACAGAGCGTCTGGCACTATCGATACTATTGATGATCTTGTTATCGAAAAAAGTTTGGACACCTTAAAGCAAGCTGATATTATTATTTTAATGTTTGCCGCCGGTGAAATTACCGGAGAGGACGAAGAATTTATCAATGTCCTGCGCTCCCTGCAAAAAAAAATAATTCCCGTCGTCAATAAAACTGAAGGCGGGAGGCTCCTCAGTGAAGCATATAATGTGTTATCATTCGGCTTTGAAAATATTTATCTTATATCAGCGGAGCATGGTGATAATATAGGACAGTTAGCAGACGCGATTATTGCAAAGCTCGATTTTTCAAAAGTAGAATTAGATGATGTCGAGACACGAACGATAAAAATCGCGCTGCTTGGCAAACCGAATACCGGTAAATCAACATTATCGAACAGGCTTACTTCGTCGGATAATTCTTTGGTAAGCAACATACCGGGCACCACGCGGGATGTTATCGAAGGGGCGTTTACGTGGAAAGAAAAACACTTTCTGGTGTTGGATACCGCCGGTATCAGGCGGCGCAGCCGCGTTGAAGAAAACATTGAATACTATTCGGTAAACCGCGCAATAAAAACACTGGATGAATGTGATGTTGCCGTCTTGATGATTGACGCGGAGGAAGGGCTATCCGAACAGGATAAAAAAATTACCGCACTTGCCTGCGACAGGGGCTGCGGCGTAATCTTTGTGTTAAACAAATGGGATTTAATGGGGGATGTTAAAAACACTTTCAATGCCGTGCGCGACAGGATTCATTTTTTATTCGCCAAGATGGAGTATGCGCCTATAATCCCCCTAAGCGCAAAAACCGGAGACGGCGTAAGCGAACTGCTCAGCACGACTATAAAAATATATAGCCAGCTTACGCGGAGGATCGAGACTTCGACATTCAACGGGCTGCTTGAAAAATGGCAGAGTGAGTATCCGCCGCCTTCGGGACCGCATACGCGTTTCAAAATCAAATATGGTTTACAGGTTTCTGATAATCCTGCAATATTCAAGTTGTTTGTATCACGACCGCAGGCGTTTACCGAATCCTACGGTTCGTATATCTGCAATAAACTCCGCAAAGATGCCGGTTATTCGCTGATACCCGTCCAGCTTGATATATGCCCGTCAAGGAAGGAAAGGCGCGGAACGAAAACATGAACACATACACCAATAAAGATTTGGAAAAACTCCTTGGCGAGAAGGGGCATATTATCCGGTATTGGGAGAAAGAAATCCCGATGATTCAGCCAAAAAAGGACAGCATGGGGAAGTTTCTCTATTCAACGAAGGATGTGCAGCTCCTCCTTCGCATAAAATATCTTGTGCATACAAAAAAATATACGGTGGAAGGCGCGCGGGATGTCCTGCTTGAAGAATTATCAGGCTGTAATCAGGATAGAAAAGCTGATATCGAAGCATTCCGTTCCGAGTTGTTACAGATATATTATACCAATAAGCAGCGCGGTAATGATGATGAATGCCTTGTTTAAGCCGCTCTCTGGCGAAGCATGCGAACTATTAACCGCCCTCAATATTTGTATTGATACAACATATCCGCTGCCGCGTAAATTTATCATAACGCTTCCCCGCACGATAGCGGAACTTTCGCGGCTCCTCACCTCAGCACGTCCCGAAAGAAACGGGGGCTACCTCAGCGATCCTGCCATGCTCAACGCGTATATGCGTTATTTTTTAATGTGGAATGTCTACCGCCTCTGTAAACTATTTTCATCGAGTGATATACAGGATTGTATAGCCTCAGCATTGTTACATGATACTGATGATGAGCGCGCTCCATCTATTATTGATTTGGGGGCGGGACCGCTCACCCTTGCCCTTGCGCTCTGGATATCGTTCCCGCAATTACGTTCCCAAAAAATAACGCTGTTCGCCCTTGACCATAATAGAGCGGCGCTCGAAGCGGGGCGGAAACTTTTTAGCGCCTTTGCGGGTGAAGGCGCCGCGTGGAAAATAAAAACTATCCATGGTGATATATATCATACTGGTATCGCTCACAAACTGCCGCCCGCCCGCCTTGTATGCGCCGTCCATTTGTTTAACGAATCGTTCTGGAAGATACCGCAAACGGATGCGGGGCAGCAGGCGCAATTCACCGCAAAACAAGCAGCTTTCATAGCGCAGCTGGTGAGCGCACACGGCGCGGCGCTCGTCGTAGAACCCGGCATCCCCCGCTGCGCTCAGTTTATCAGCGCACTCAAAGAAGCGTTCGAGGCTCAGCATCTCCAGATCGAAGCGCCCTGTCCGCCGAGCACCCCCTGTGCGCTGCGTGGGGGGAAACGCGGCTCGAAGTGGTGTCACTTTAGTTTTGACATTGACGACAGCCCCCCTGCCTTACAGAAACTTTCAGCCTCAGCAGGGCTTGCCAAAGAGAAGGCAGTGCTCAGTTTTCTACTGGCGAAAAAATTAGCAACGAAGCAGGGAGTAGAAAAAACGGATGCGCTCACCTTCCGCATCATATCGGATTGCTTCCCCCTAACGGAAGCGGGAAACGAATATGGACGCTATGCCTGTTCCAAGCGGGGGCTCGCGCTCTTAAGCGGCGTGAAGCAAGCCATAGCCTCATGTTCATCGGGGACATTACTGCACATCGATAATCCCGTCCCGCAGGGACGCGATACTAAAAGCGGCGCGCTGGTTTTTAGTGTGTAGGGAACAGGGAGTAGGATTTTACTTCGGGTTATTGTAATATCACATGAAGGTCGCTGATGTATCAAAATAAAACCTTTTCTGTTCCCTGTTCCCCGTTCCCTGTTCCCTCTATTCGTGTTGGAATCATAGGGCTGGGGCGTATTGCTAGTTTGTTGCAGGATGATAGTTTGCGTGAAAAGCCCTGCACGCATAGCGGGGCGATTGCGGCTAATCCTGAATGCGCACTTGTCTGTGGCTGCGATACCGATGCCGAGCGGCGGCGGCTCTTTGGCGAACGCTGGGGCGTCGATGTCTATGCCGATGCGGAGGTGATGCTACGCACACACAAGTGCGCTCTCTTGATAATCGCCACTCATCCTGATAGCCACCTGCACTATTGTAAGCTGGCGCATCATCATCATATTCCCGTAGTTATCTGTGAAAAACCACTCGCCAACACCTTGAAAGATGCAAAGAAAATTGCCGCGCTCACTCGGTGCGGAGAGCTCAAAATAATTATCAATCACGAGCGGCGTTATTCAGCAGACTATATCAAAGCAAAATCAGTGTTAGATGCGGGCACACTTGGCGCGCTCTGCAGTGTAAAGGCGACACTCGCTATGGGAAGGTCGCGCCGCTTAGTCGATGTGCTCTGGCATGACGGCACTCACCTAGTCGATGCCATTCAGTTTTTATCAGGCGGCACCCTCAAACACAAAATACATTTCGGCGCGCCATTAAAACAAAATACCGGCACCGCGTTTTTTTGCGCCGCTATCCTGCGTCCCCCCCAAAAGAATATTGCATGCGTCATCGAAATCGGCGCGGAAAGCGATTTGCTCGTGTTTGAAATAGACATGATGCTCACGAGGGGACGCATCAGAATAGGGAACGGCATTTTTGAAATCTGGCAGAGTGCCCCCTGCACGTATGCAGAAGGGTTTCGCTCCCTCATCAAAATCGAAGACGGCTGGCAGGGAAAGACCGCTTATTTTTCTAATATGCTGAGTGATGCCGTTGCCTGCTTTCGCAGCGAATCACCTCCCCCCCAATCAAGCGCGGAGGATGCCCTTGCGGTTATTAGGTATCTTGAGTCGGTAGGGGGGAGTGGGGAGTGAGCAATGAGCAATGAACAATAATTTCGGAGTGTTATCTTTCGTTGCGCCACACTCGCTTGCAGTTCACGGCATGATTGAATATTCCTGCGCAATTTGGATTTCCGTTACCACTTTTTCGATGGGCTGAATTTCCTGTGCGGCGGCGGCGGCGGCATCGACCATGGGCGCCGAATTCGCGACGCCGAAGAGGGTTGCCGTTGTGCCCATAACGCTTGCCTCTAAAAAATGAACGCCGATCTTTCGGACATAGCGTATGTGATTCACTATCGACTGCGCGAGAGAAAGTTCCGCCAGTTTTTTAGATGAGTCCCGCTCCGTCTGTTCGTCAAATAAAGTATCGGCAAGATTGGCGATTGTTTCCACGCAGTAGTGCAGGTTTAAGCGGCTTGTATTTATCGTTATAGAATAATTTTCCGGGTCCTTCCATTCTGTTTCAAAAAAATACCGGTGAAACCCCGCACGGTCGTTATCACTCTGACTGATGATCTGCTTCGCCCGTTTTTCATCACAACGAAAGTAGCTGCGGACGCGCTCAATACGGACATTCATCGACGACACCAGAAAAACAGGAAGCACCCCCGTCACCCCCTTGAACACGGCAAAAACGCCGCGCCCGATAAATATACATTTACCCCCTTGCGCTTCGTCGAGCAATGCCCGTTTTAAGCAATGAAGATAATCATCACGTTCCTGCGATATAGACGCAAAGAAAGAAGGCTTGCGTTCATCATATTTATCAAAATTGATCTTGCTAATTCCATAACTTTTTATCCGCTCTTCAATACTATGCCTGTCCACAAACCGATAGTGGAGCCTTTTTTCTAATTCTTTCGCTATTTCATCTCCAAGCGAGGCAAGTTCGCGCGAAATGGTAATGACAGACATTATTTTCCCCCCAGAGGATACAAGACTGCGCGGACAAGTGCGCTACCAAGAAGCGTCCGTGCCATGGCGCTTATATCCTGCACTTGAACACTATTATAATAGTCAGCCTTCTTGTACAGTTCCGCCAGCGGCAAATTAAAAATCACCGCATAATTTGCTAAGCGTCCGCAAATATAACTATTACTCTGGAGTGATGTTTCATAACTCTTAACTAATGCTGATTTTGCATTGGTAAACATAGTAGCATTTATATTGCCCCCCGCAATTTTAGCAAATTCATTTTCGACCGCTATTGTTAGCTCGTCAACCCGTTTAGGGTCGCAGATAAAATACACGACAGATTCAAGCATACCATCGAGCGGTAGTGGTGAGTGTGAGACGCTCGGCGATATGCTATAGACGCCGCCTAGTTTTTGACGTGCGACATCGACAAGGAGAATATCAAGATATTCGCCGAGGACTTCCGCCGTGATACTGTCTTGTAGCCGATAATTTTTTTCCAGCAGATGCCCTAAAAACACAATGCTTTTATTTTCTTTTCCCTTGAAAATCTCTTTATCGAGTTTTTGAGGAAACTTAATTTTAACATCCGACCATTGATTGAACGCTTCTTTTTGCGGAATAGAAGCAAGATATGTTTCTATAAGCGGACGTATGGTATCTAAATCAATATTACCGGTAAATACAAAGGTATAGTCAGCGGGATTAAGAGATTTTTGCACAAAGCGGCGCGCCGTTTCAATATTAAATAAGTCGATGTCTTTGACCTCAAACGGAACGAAATATGGATTGTTGCCGTGTAAAATCTTTGACAGTTCATCATTAAAATAGTTTTCAGGATTTTCACGCCTTTGGGTAAGGATAGTCCTATACTGTTCTTTGACTATCTCGGCTATATTGTTATCAAGACGCGGCGCGGTATATACAAGATGGAGTAATTCAAAAAAAGTTTTTAAGTCTGCTACCGTGCTGCTCCCATCGACACTCCGTGTCCAACTGGAAATATTGAACGAAACGGATACTTCTTTACCGGCAATTATTTTATTAAGATCGCTTAAATTCCAATCACCAAAACCGGAAGCATTTACAATTTCAGAGACAAGAGTTGCTGACGGAATATCTGTAGTGGGAACATTGGTTTTCCCGCCTCTCGCAAGCGCAGAGAGCAGTATCTGATCGTTTTTATTTTCGGTAATTTTTAATAACACAGTAGCGCCGTTACTTAATTGCCATGCATGAGTTTCCGAAGCGGCATCAAAGTATTCACCGGCAATACTGCCTTTCTCCGGCGCAATCTTGAGGAGTTCGCTCTCTATCGCTACTTCTTTTGGTTTTTCGATTTTTGCTTTCGCGCTTGCTTTGACTATACTGATAATTTGTTCTTCACTGGGAAGCGTATCAGCGTCATTGTTGTTCGCGCTTACAAAAACCAAAAGCTCACCACCAGAAAAATAATTTTTCACCGCAGTGTGAATATCATCCGCACTCATAAGAGGCAGCAGGGTTTGCGTTGCGTTCAAATTCCAATCGGCGCCGGCAACGTTTTCCCCCCACAAAAAATTATTCGTAAATGAATAAATATATGACTCGGATTCGATTTTTTCTTTTTCCGCCGCATTCCTTTCCATCGATGAGAGCAGCTTCCTCTTGGCTCTTTCAATTTCGCTGTTCAAAAAACCGAAACGCACAATCGATTCTTTTTGTCCTAAAAGCTCTTCCAGTGATTTTTCAAGCAAACCACTTTGGACGGTAGCGCCCAGGTAGTAATGAAACGAACGCTTGACATAGCGAATATTGCCCGCGCCGACATTGAAATATGGCGTATCTATATTTTCTTCGAGTTCGTCAAAACGCTCGCTTAAAATTATATCAATCAGCGCATCAATTAAATCATTTCTAAAAATTTCAAGAGTATCCGTTATAGGTGAAAATTGCCGCTTGTAATACAACCCTATATGAGTAGCGGTTTGCTCGGGATCCGTAAATATTGCCGTCTCGATGGTGTTCGCTCGCGGCGACGGCATATCATAGACCGGTATATCAAGAGCAGTGTCAGGCTTGGGCATCGTAAAGTATGAAAGAAGGCTTTCTTCCAAAGCGTCTGCGTCAAAATCACCAACAAAAATAATCGCCATGTTATCCGCTCTATACCACCTATCATAAAACGATTTTAATAATGTGGGGGGAGCATTTTCTATTACCTCGGGCAAGCCTATGGGAAGCCTATCAACATACTGCGATTGCGCGAAGAGCTTGGGAAGCAGCATCCGGCGCATGCGTTCGTTGACGCCAAGCCGCGCGCGGTATTCTTCCATGATGATAGCACGTTCCGCATCAACATCTTCCTGTTTGAAGAGAACGGTATGCGTCCAATCATCAATGATGCTCAGCGCTTTTTCGGGGATAGTTTTAACGCCTGCGCCGCTCTGCTCGGTCGGCACCACAATGCCGTATACAGTTTGGTCATAGCCGGTATGCGCGTTAAAATCCGCGCCGAACCGCATACCAAGCGAGCGGAGGTAATCATCAAGCTCGCTTTTTTGAAAATGCTCGGTCCCTTCAAAAGCCATGTGCTCAACAAAATGAGCAAGCCCCCGCTCAGCCTCTGTTTCTAAAACAGAACCGGCATTGACGGCAAGGGTAAGATAGGCGCGGTTTTCAGGCTTGCTGTTGGCAAGAATATAATAGCGTAATCCATTGGGCAACACGCCCTGCCGTACCTCCTCCATCATGGGCACTTGATCGCCAGGCAATCCTAAATCCCCATACTTTTTCGCATCGGCACTGCACGCCATCGTAACATTGCATAGCAACAACGCCATTGCCATCAACAGCACGGTGTTGCACCGCCTCAGCCGCCTCAGGGCGCCACAGGCGCTTTCAGCCTCGCCTTCAGTCCGAAAAGGGCGTTCGTTCTGTCTCGGATTTTTATTTTTTACTACCATGATAATTCTCCAAAATGATATTTCTTACAGAGGCACAGAGTTTCGCTTTGATAGCCCGCTCTGAACCTCTGTGTCCTCCGTGCCTCCGTGAGAGGCTTCTTAAAATTATCCATATACTAGGCACGTTATGATAGTGTATCATGTAATGATGAGTCTTTACCAGCCCGTGCAAGTCGGGAGTCTCGCTTTAAGCGGAAATATTTTCCTAGCTCCTGTTGCCGGCTATACCGAGCGGGTGTTCCGTTCGCTTTGTGTGGAGCAGGGCGCCGACTTCACCTTTACCGAGCTTATTTCGGCGGAGGCGCTCGTCCGTAATGCGGCGCTGACAATGCCCCTCTTGCGGCGGGCGGACAACGAGCTAAACTATGCAGTTCAGCTTTTTGGCAGCAACGAAGAAACGATGGCGCAGGCGGCGGCAATTCTCCTCGATGAAAAATCCCCGTTCAAACCCGCGCTTATCGACATCAATGCGGGCTGCCCCGTGCCCAAAGTAACGAAAACCGGCGCGGGCTCGGCGCTGATGAAAGACCCCCGCAAGCTAGCCCGCCTCGTTAGTGCGTGCCTTAGGCGCCTTCAGCCTTGCGAGATTGCCTTCCCCGTCAGTGTAAAGATTCGCTCGGGCTGGGATGCCGATTCGATAAACTACCTTGAATGCGCCCAAGCCGCCGTCGAAGCCGGCGCCGCGATGGTCAGCCTCCACCCCCGCACGCGGGCGCAAGGCTACGGGGGCAAGAGCGACTGGCGGCACATAAAAGAGCTTGCGGCGCGTTTACCGGTGCCGGTCGTCGGTTCGGGCGACCTCTTTACCCCCGAAGACGCCAAACGGATGCTCGAAGAAACCGGCTGCGCCGCCGTGATGTTCGCCCGGGGCGCGCTGGGGAACCCGTTCATCTTTTCGCAAACGCGCGCACTCCTCCTAAACGGAACATACGCGCCAGCCCCGCAAGATGCCCTCCTCGAAACCGCATTCCGGCACTTAAAACTCCTCGTCTGTGATTTCGGTGAAAAGAAAGCCTGCCTCGAAATGCGTAAAATATTCTGCGCCTACCTCAAAGGCTACCCGGGCGCGGCGACGCTAAGAAATCGCATAGTGCACGCAAGCACCATCGCGGAATATGCGGCTATTTGCAGTTTAGACTGCGTCTCGTGATTTGTCCAATCGCGGGACGCGAGCAGGCAACGGTTTATGCCTTGTCATCCCGCTCCCTCAGCCTCCGGTGTTCAATCTCTTTATGAAGCCCCAGTTCGAGGAGTTGGTTCACATCAATAATGAGGCTCACCGAGCCGTCGCCGAGTATGGAAGCCCCCGCGATTCCGGGAGAGTTGGTGTATTGGTCGCGCAACGGCTTTATGACGACATCCTCTTCACCGATAAGGCTATCGACCATGAAGCCCATTTTCTTTTCGGCAGTGCCAACGATGACGATAAAGTTATAATCATGCTGAGCCTCTGTTTTGATGCCGAAAAGCTGATTCAAGCGGAGCAGCGAAAGCACATCGTTGCGGATAGTAAAGACTTCGTTGTTATCAATCAGTTTGATTTCTTCCGGTTTGATGCGGAGGCTTTCAATAACGCTGGTAATCGGAATCGAATAAACCTGCTGCCCGACACGGACGAGCAGCCCCTGAATGATCGCGAGGGTAAGCGGCAGCTTGATGATAAACTTGCTGCCCCTGCCCTTTTCGCTCGTTACCGTTACCGTGCCGTTGAGTTTTTCAATTTGACGGCGGACGACATCGAGCCCGACGCCGCGCCCCGAAATATTAGTAATCGACTTCGCAGTCGAAAAACCGGGCTCGAACATCAGATTAAAGGCTTCGGGGTCGGTGAGCAACTTGTTAGGATGAATCAGACCGCGCTCAATTGCCTTCTGTCTGATTGCATCCACGTCGATACCCTTCCCGTCATCGCCAATTTCGATGACGATCATGTTGCCTTCGTTGGTCGCCTTGAGCAGCACCATGCCTTCTTCCGGTTTGCCGGCGGCTTTCCGCTCGGCGGGCAGCTCGATACCGTGGTCAACGGAATTTCGCACAGAGTGCATGATCGGGTCGAGGAGGTCTTCGATAACCGATTTGTCCAGCTCGGTCTCTTCGCCTTCGATAACAAGGTTGATTTTCTTGTCGAGGCTCTTCGAGAGGTCGCGGACAAGGCGGGGGAATCGGCTGAAAATCTGGCTGATGGGCACCATGCGGATTCGCATCACGCCTTCCTGTAATTCGCCGGTAATCCGCCCCAGATTCTGCGATGTTGAGCGGAATTTCACGACGTTGCCCTTAAACGAAGTCTCGAAATCGTCGAAAATCGTAAACGTATCGGTAAATTCTTCCGTCATTTCTTTACGGACATCCTTTATCGTGTTTCCCTGCTGAATTTTTTCGATGTATCCGGGAAGGCTGTCCAATAAATTTTTTACACGGTCGCGGTATTTTGATTCGAGGTTGTGCAATTCGGTGGTTAAATCGCCAAACTGATTGGTTATCTGGTTGAAGGTCGCCTTCGTGATGACGGTTTCTGAAACGAGGTTCAAGAGGTCGTCGATGCGTTTTGAGTCGACGCGGAGTATCGATCCCGCCTCCTTGCCCGCTTTCTTCGCGTCCGCCGCCGCGCCCTCGCTTTCCTTCGTCGGGGCAGGTTTTGCCGGCTTTTTTTCCGCATTTTCCGCAACAGCAGGAGGTGCAGGAGGGGGAGCGGCGGGAGCAACAGGAGCGGCTGCCGGAGCGCCCGATTTGATAAGGTTTTTTATATCGGTGATAACGGCATCAAGGGAAACATCCGGCAGGATGACGTTTTTTTTCAACACTTCGGGGCTTTCTTTTGTTGCCAGATAATACTCGACCTGCGGAAAGAAAGTATCCCCATAGAGGGCGTCGAAATCAGGCTCAGTTTTGAGGATGGCGCCTTTATTTTTGAGGGTTGCATAAACCTGAATGCCTCCGACGGTATTCATCAGGGAATTTTCGTCAAACTGAACGGCAATTTTATAGACGGGAAGCCCCCCGCCCGCATCGAGTAATTCGCGCGCCTCGTCCTCCGTGATAGCGGCGCCTGCGCCGGAGGAGGAGGCAGCGGCGGACGGCGCTGCTTTCGCAGGAGGAGGAGGCGCTGGAGCTGCTGCGGACGACGGCTTCGCCTTTGCCCCGCCTTTGCCGCCCGCAACCGGCAAAAGCGCGTGGAGTTTGCCCTCAACCTCAGACGTATCTTCCTCGCTGATTGCGCCTTCCATCCGCTTGCCGAGCATCTCTTTGACGATGTCAATCGCCGCAAGCAGGACATCGACAACATCCTCGTTCACGGCAAGCTTGTCGGAGCGAATCGCATCGAGCACATCCTCAACAAGGTGGGTAAAGTGGGCAAGTTCTTCCATCTCGACCGTCGCCGCCCCGCCTTTTAACGTATGAGCCGCACGGAAGATTTCGTCCACCGCATCCCGATTGCCGCTATCATTCTCGAGCTGCAAAATATTCTGCTCCAGTGTCTCTACCTGCATCTGGGCTTCGCTGAAGAAATCCTTTAAGAGTTCCTCGTTATTGGGGTCTAGATAATCACTCATTTAATTCAATTTTGCTAAAAAATCCATGTTTGGTCAATAGCCTTCAGCGCCTCCCGCACTCATGCTACCCCCGCGATTTTAATCGCGGGGCACGGTCGGGCGGGGAAGGCTTACCGAAAAACAGACGCCCTCGCCTACGGCGGCATTTGTTGCGTAGTTTTTTCTCCATCCCAAGCAGTAGCTTGGGATTTTATTTCTGCGTAGTTTATTTCGGCAAATTTTTTCGGCAAACCTCCCCCGCCCGACCGTCTACGTCTGCAAATTTCCCCGCAGCACAAGTGGTGCGGGCTTTTCGGACGAAGGTGGTAATAGGGAGGAGGGTTCGTCGGCTAAGCCCGCCCCGCCCGCTACGTTTAGGATAATCCTCTGCAGCTCAAGTGCGTGAGGGCTTTTCGGACGAGTTGGGAGGGCGTTGCGTTTATCGCCTAACAGGAAAGCCCCTATAGAAACGTGCGCGGCAAGGAGCATGGCAGATGCGCTAATTATCCTCCCTGTTCTCCCCCTCGTCCGGAAAGCCCTCACCGCTTGGGCTGAATGCGCACTTTGGGTAAATTTGCGGCGCTCCTCGGGAAGGAACGACGTTATCGCGCGGGTGTCATTGGCAACACACGGGGGGGTACCCGGTGGGGGGCTCCGTGTGTTGCCAATGACGGGAGCCCGCACTGGAATTTTTCTTAGAAAAATCGCCGCACAATCAGGGGAATCCGCATTCGGTGCAAATGGGGAGTAGCTGGGGTGCAAAGCGCCTGCGGCTTGATTCATGCCCCGCCCTCCGCTAAAATGACGCTGAGGGCGGCACAGCCGCTTTCAGCCTTAAGGAGGAGAATAACTATGCTTAAGAGAAACCAAAACAGTGCGAACCTAAAGGCGGGGTATCTTTTCCCTGAAATTGCACGGCGGCGGCGGGAGTTTGCCACGTCGCATCCCGAAGCGCGACTCATCAGTCTGGGTGTCGGGAACACGACGGAGCCGCTACCGCCTCATATCTGCGCGGGACTAGCTCGGGGCGCTACGATGCTCGGCGCGGCGGAAAGCTATTCAGGCTATATGGATGAGGGGCTTCCCGCACTGCGCAAGCGGATTAACGCCGTGTTCTACGATAATAAGCATGCTATCGACGAGATTTTTATTTCCGACGGCGCAAAATGCGATATAGGGCGCTTGCAATTGCTCTTCGGCAGCGATGTTCACGTCGCCGTGCAGGACCCCTCGTATCCAGTGTATGTTGACGGCTCCGTGCTGGTGGGCGCGGCAGGCGGAGCGACGGCAAACGGCTATGCGGGCATCAGCTATCTGCCGTGTACTGCCGAAAACGACTACTTCCCCGATCTATCGAAAATCGAGAGCAATAGCCTTATATACTTCTGTTCGCCGAATAATCCGACGGGGGCGGCGGCAACGAAAGCGCAATTGCAATCACTGGTGGCGGCGGCGCTTAAAACAGGATCGTTGATTATCTTCGATGCCGCATACTCAGAATATATACGCGACCGTGCGCTCCCCAAAACCATTTTTGACATTGAAGGCGCCGACTCATGCGCTCTCGAAGTCAATTCTTTTTCAAAGTCGGCGGGCTTTACCGGCGTGCGGCTCGGCTGGACGGTCGTTCCCAAAAAACTAAAGTTTGCAGGCGGCGAAAGCGTCAACGCCGACTGGTCGAGGGTCATGTCCACCATATTTAACGGCGCGTCGAACATCGCGCAGTCCGGCGGGCTTGCGGCGCTCAGCGATACAGGACTCAAAGAAATAAAAGCGTTAACCGATTTTTATCTTGGTAACGCCGCATTGATACGCGGGGCGCTGGAAAAGCTCAATATAAGTTGTGTGGGCGGCGATAACTCGCCCTACATTTGGGCGCATTTTCCTAAACAGGACAGCTGGAGCATGTTCGAGCGCATCCTTGAAAAGTGCCATGTTGTTACCACGCCGGGTTCCGGCTTCGGTCCGGCAGGCGAATCGTTCATCCGTTTTTCCGCCTTTGGGCGCCGCTCCGATGTTGAAGAAGCGTGCGTGCGCCTTGCAGATTTCAAGGCGCCTAAGTAGTTACGGTAAATTTAACGAACTACGCAAAATATGCCGATATATTTAATATGAAAAAAATAATTGCGGTTTTTGCTTGTAATTTGTTTGTTGTGATGTTTGCTATGGCGCAAACGCAACCGTTGCCGGAAAACGGCGGCTTTCAGCAGGAAGGGCAGGCTTCGTGGTATGGCGCCGAATTTGCCGGACGTCCTACCGCATCGGGCGAGATTTTCGACCCGGGCAAGCTCACGGCGGCGCACCTTACCCTGCCTTTCGGTACCGTGCTTACTGTAACCAATATTCTGAACAACACTCAGGTTCAGGTGAAGGTCAATGATCGGGGACCATTCGCAAAGAGCAGAATTATCGATGTTTCGAGAGCTGCCGCCGAACAACTTGGCATGGTCGAAACCGGCACCGCCCACGTTCGTATTGAAATTGCCCCGCGCTCTGCCGCCGTGTTTGGCGCCAGCGCCAACACATCAAATGCAGCGGAAGCGCCGGTGGCTGCGGCGCCCTCAACAAATTCAACTATCCCAGACGAGGCGCCGGATTACTATCCGTTTTCGAATCCCGCTTCCGAGGTTGCGGGCGGCTCCGACAGATATCCGGTACCGTCTCAAGCCGTTCCACAGGCGACGGTGCAGGGGGAAGCCGCTTCGCCGACACAGATTCAGCCGGTAAGGACCGCATCGGCGCCGACGGAAAATACACCAACGCTTACGGTTAATCCGGGAGTACAGGTACCCTACCAACCGCTGCCGCCGTCGGCAAACGCACAGGTGCAAGCGCCTGTGGTACCGCCTCCGGTTTATCCGGGATCGCCCGCCGGCAGTTCCTCGCCACAAAGCACGATGCGCGCCCCTCCCATGCCCGTTATAGCCGTTCCCCCGAATCAGAATGCCCGATACGCCCCTGCGGAAATTAGAGGCGGACCGATCGTTCCGGGCAGAACCTACCGTCTGCAAATCGGCTCTTTCAAGCAGCCCAAGAATGCGGTCGATACATTTGAGCGCCTTTCCAATGCCGGTCTAAACCCCTCGTGGGAGACTTTTGAAGGATACTACCGGATCGTGCTGACGAATATCAAAGCTGAGGATATACCGTCGATCGCCGCCAAACTCGGCAACGCCGGATACAAAGAAGCAATCGCCCGTCTGGAAGCTTAGGACAGCGCTGATTAATTTTTTGTAAATGGCGGGAACATCTTCCAGTGGCTTGAGGGCTGGTGGGATGAGGCGGGCTTTCCACGATCAACACGGGGCGACTTCACGCTTCCCTATCACGGCTCGTGGAAGCTTGACCGCTCAGTTCAGTCCGTTAGAGCTTCGCCGCCCCTTGGGTCAAAAACTCGAACCGACGCATTCTTGCCTTGTCGCAACACGCATAGATTTCTGTCGACCAAAACGGCAATGTCGGCAATTTTGTCGGGTGGGGCGGAAAGAACAACCTGAAAATCAAATTCACGCAGCAAGGTGATACTGCTGATGATACGCTCGCTGTCCATCTTGGAAAACGCTTCGTCAAAAATAATGATGCGGGTGGTATTTGATTTTTTATCCCGCCCTATACGGTAGAGCTGGGCAAAGGAAGCAAGCACCGCGATATAGAACGGCGTTTGCGTTTCACCACCCGATTTTTTACCCAGCGTTCTTGAAAGGCGTTGCGACTCGCCTTCCTTGTTTGTTACCTCAAGGTCGAAGGCAAGGTACGTGCGGTAATCGGTAAAAGTCTGCACACGTTTTTCATAATCCGCCGTATCCTTCGATTGCTTCCCCTCCTCCGAATTAGTGATGAGCGAAAAGAGTTCGTTGATTTCCTCTTTATACTTTGTATTAAAATGTTCAGATGCTAAATTATAACCGCCATCAAGGAGCATGGGGTCTATTATCATATCGTAGTAGCGTTTATATTCAGGCTTGGGAATTATTCTAAAACGGTAGGTATCCTCGCCAAATGAGCTATTATCCAGCGCCTTATTCAAAGAATCTATCTGCCGTTTCGCGTCGTTAAAGTTGCTTTGCAGTCGGCTTAAAAAATCTTCACGGAATTGTTCGTGCGCCTTATGGCGGGCATCCTCGATTTTAGCGCGATAGTCGGGGAGTTTATTCTCGTTTAATTCAAGCAGCACATTTGTATAAGCCTCGTTTGTTTCGAGCGCGGTATCGTAACCCATTTTATATTTATCGTTATAACGGCGGCGGAGGTCTTTTAATTCGTCCCAGAGGGCTTCCTTCGCCTTTTCGCAGCGGGTCTTTTCACGGGGAAATGCCTGTTCAATCGCCGCAGGATTCTCCCGCGTGCTTAATTCTTTTTCATAACGCGGATTGCCGGTGCTTTCAATCCATTCTGCATTATAATTCGCGTTTTTCTGTTCTTCCATTTCGGCAAGATCCGTTTGTAATTTGGGGAGCGTCTCTTCGATAATGCTGCGGAATTTTTCTTCTTCCACCCCCCTTTTATATTTATGAGCGTCGAGCCGGCACTTCAAATCTGCAAGCGTTGCGTCGAGCGCCGCGATACGTTCACGGAGTGTTTCAATTGCGCTCCGGTCTACCGATTCCAGCTGCACTTTAATCGCGGCAATATCCTCTTCCAGTTGCGGTAAATGGCTGCAGAGAGAGGCGGCGGCGGAAAATTGCTGTGCTTCGGATTGTCCCGGAATAGCAATGCCGCTTACCCCCCGCATAATTTCGAGGACACTGTTAAGGGCGGACAATGTTTCTTCGGCAAGTTTTATCTCTTTTTTGACCTGTTGGATACGCGCCTCTATTGCCATCTGCCCAATAGCGGGTTTCTCCCAGCGTCGCGGGTTTATAGCCCGCGCAACATAATTGTGATAGAGCATACCGCTATCGGTTATTGCGGTTCTGTGGCGGCGTAATTCGCTTACCTTTTCGCACTTCATAACATTGCCAAGAGTATAATCGAGAAAGAGGCGCACATAGAGCTTGTTGGTAGTAATCTCTTCGGCAAGACTACCGGGCTCTGTCTTTGGTTGGAGCTTTTCAATTTTCTCGATGTCAACAAGCCCTGTATCATAGATATGGCGCTCGCGTTTTATCGCATCGTATACATTGAGCGCAATAGCAAAATGCTCAGGGGCGACGATAAGATAAAACTTTTGGGTGTTGAGGTAGCCTTCGATTGCGTTACGCCAGCGCGGCTGGTGTATCTCAGCCACTTCCGCTACGATGCACACGTCGACCGCGCCGCCTGTTTTATTGCGGAGCTTTCCGGCAATCGCCTCTTTCAGGTCAAGCACCGATGGGGGAAACTGATAGATGCCTTTTTCAAGTAATTTTTCCTCAGCCTGCAACGTTTTTTGTTTTTGCATGACAGCTTCCGCCTCATCTTCAAGGCGTGAGGAAATTTTAAGCGATGAGGAGCGCAGTTCATCCACGCAAGCTATGGTCGATTGCAGCGCGTCTTCACCCAAGCTGTTAATTGAGGCGGGGTCGGCGCAATTAATATTTTGTATATGAAATATACATTGCTGTGCGCCTTCTGATATATTTTCAATCATTGTTCGCAGGGAAGGATGCGCCATATTGAGGAGGAGGCGCGCCGGATTATCGCACAGCGCCGGTATACACTTCATCCAAATCTCTATTAATGCTGAAAAATGCGCCGCTAGTTTTTCAAAATTATTTTTTATCGCGTCACATTCCTGTTGTTTCTCTTGTATTTGCGATTCGAGGTGTTCTACGATTTGCGCCGTTTCGTTATTTCTCAATTGAATATACAACTCTTCACGCTCGGACTGTGTTTTTATTTGGCGGATTTCTTCATATTCTATCGTAGTTTTACATTCTTTTATATTATGTTCAGCATCCTGCTTGTTTTTTTCTTGATTTAAAATGGCGATGTATTTTATATCAATGCGGGCGCGGTCAATGAGGTAGCCGTAGACAAGAGCGCTCTCGCGGTGATTGTTAAACGTCTCGTATATAGTATTGATGCCGCTTAGTTCCTTGATGCGTTCCTCCAACATTTTTTCTTCGAGTTCGAGGCGGGCATAGCTGCGTATATTTTCTTGGAGGCTACTAATATCAACCGGCTGCTGGGTGTCGCAGACAAACTCAGAAATAAACTTTTGTATATCGACATTTGGGTCAAACGACACCGCTTTCTTGAGGAGTCCCGAAAACCGTGATTGCAGCCCGCCGAGTTTCCCATAAAAATCGTCGCGAAAACTTTGATTGGTGTCGCTGGTAAAATAATTACTCTGATTGAATTGTTCCCGAATATATGCACGAAGCGCCGCTATATCCATCGGTTTTTTGCCTGTAATGAATTGATGTTCAGGCATAGCGCCGTTAAAACGAAAGAACATTCGTGCTATATCATTTTCGGCAAAAATATCAAAACAACAGCCGGCGGTAAAAAAAGTTTTTTTCTCTTCGTCAAAAAATTCCATCGCAAGAATGCTCGTAAAACGCCCGTTACGGAGGTGCTTAAAGCCGGACTCTTCGTCGTCCCCCAATTCCCCAAGGAGGTAGCCACGCAGCGTTCTGTTGCTACGCCCGCTTGCCGCCTTGTTAAAAGAATTCCCCGAAGTATCGGCGAGTAAAAGAACCTGCATCGCGTCGATTATCGTTGACTTACCCGACGCGTTCTTGCCGGTAAGAAAATTTATTTTTTCAAACTCAATTAATTCATGCGAAAAATAATGCCAGTTGATTAACAATAATTTTTTTAATAATTTCATGGCGACGATTCCTCGTTTTTAAGTTCTTCCAGTTCTTTATACATCGCGTTGATGCCCTCGTTTGAAACAATCGCCAAGATAGACGGCAGAACAATAATGTTATTTCCCTCGCCGTCCCAGGGGGAGCTTTCAATCTTTTTAATGATATTAAAATGTGATAAGGTGCGTTGCGCTTCGATACGCTCTTTCTTTGTTGTCTTCCCCCAATCTTTATCCCCGCCGCGCCCCTTCTCCAAAAGCCCCATGTAGTGCATTTTATCAACCACTGTTTTAGTGTCGGTTTTAACACTATGAAACTTGCCGGCATCCTCCCTGCCCTCTTCGTATATGAGTCGGCAGGTGTATAAAAACAACGTGGTAAAACGGTCGAGGCGCAGGCGGTTATGTTCGTATATATTACTTAGCGATATGATGCCGTAATTATCATCTTTTTCAAGACGCCAGCCGGAGAGCAAAAAATAATCGTGCAGCGCGTCAAAGAAGCGCGACGCTGCCTGATAATCTTTATTCACCAGCGTCATTTCCTGCGAAGGCTGATACTCATAGCGCACGAGGTAGGTATGCGATAAAAGATAATTAGCAAGACGGCGAAAATCCTCTTTTTCGCTACTATTTAATTTTTCATACTCCTTTTGAAACATTTTTCCTCCCCTCGTTTTTTTGAATCTTCATATTGGGTACCAGATAGCCGTTACAGCGGACAGCGCCGTTTTCCATAGAGACCGCATAGTTCATCCCCCGCTCGTTCGACCGGATAATCGCCAGAATCAGCAGGATAAAGTCTTCATCCCCACTGATATGCAGATTTTCGCTTACAACAGTGGTTTCACCGGGGGCAAAAAGCGATTCCACAAAACGGCGGATCCTGTCGAGGGAATAAACACGGGACATTTGTTTGGCAAGTTCAAGCATCGCTTCGTCGGCGAAAGAGCAATCGGCGTTCAGTTCAAGCGCCTCCTCATTCGTTCTGCGACTGGCAATATTTTTATGGTAGAGCGAAGCGCCGTCAATAAAGTTCTGTCTGAATATTCGGACGTTTTGTTCAAAGCGCGCGCAAATCGTTTCCCGTTTCAGTTCATCAGCGCCTGAATATATTTTTAATATATCAAGCAATTTACCTTTGATGCTTTGGTCGGCATTCATCATGTAGGTCATTTTTTCTATAGAATTTTTCGTATAGGCGCTGTGCTTTTTATCAATCTCGGTTATGATGCCGCCGAGTGAAATATATACATCAAGCACATCTTCTATCGAATCGAGAATTTCTTTCCCCGCTTCTTCTTCGTGTTTGTATTTTCGAATCATCATCGCCCGCTCGCGCATATCGCCAATCAGCGGCTCGTCGAATTTAAGTTTTGTAAGGACATCTTTGATCGGCGTCATATAGCGATGAACAGAATCCATCGTTTTTATAGGATGATAAATTCTATCGGTCATCGGTTTGTATTTTTCAAAATGGTTTTCGAGCAGATCGTTAATATCATTCTGTTCTTGTATGCGCCGCAGATAATTGCGTATGCCGTGATAGAGCCCTTTTAATTCATAGGTCAACTGTTCGGTATTCCTGCGCGCGCCGAGCAGCGCATCATACATTTCACGCGCATCTTCATTCTTCGCCTGCTTTAATCCCGAATAGGTCGAAAACACCAGCGAGTTATACTCGTGAATGCGTTCATCACGCAGCTCGTCGAGCGTCTGCATCATCTTGATTGCATAATCGCGCGGCGTAATAATTTCGACAAAGGCGCCGTCCATATACTCACGGTCAACCCAGCCAGTTTTGATAATCCGCGCCAAAATAAGGCGCGCCTTGGTATTGGCGGACAGCCCCCCCGCAACATCCTCGCCCGCCTCAGCTTCGTCATCTTCAGCTTCAACAATATATGCCCTGTCCTCGATAAGCGAAATGAGGGACGAGAGATAATCATCCACTCGTATATTGAGTTCATTTTTAAGAAAGCCGTTAAGCAGCATGAGCGCGTCAAAATAAATCTCGCGGTTACTCGATGCCAGCAACGAAAAAAAATTGGCGGGTATACGGTGAAACAGGTTCATCAGCGTGAATTATAGCAGCGATTGTCAATTTTGCATACTCTCTTACGCGCTCTCGCTCTTACTGCGAATAACGGTAGCTGTTAGCGTTTTGGCGTTTTTCTGAAAGTGCGCCGATTTATCCCATAATGCTGGACACGGAGCCCCATCTGTCGCTCGCTTATGCCCAGATCGCGGGCGGCGGCGCTGATGTTCCCGCCGCTCAGCTTTAACGCTTCCAGAATCATCTCTTTTTCAAGACGGGAAAGCGCCGGTTCGAGCGTCATATTCGCCTGCGTATCGGTCGAAGTAGCGGTTTGCAAACTCGGCGGCAGATGGTAGGAATGAATCACCATATCGGTGGAAAGCATCACCGCCCGTTCAATGCAGTTTTCCAGTTCACGGACATTGCCGTGCCATGTATGGCTCGTAAGAAGGTCTATCGCGGGACCGGAAATCCGCTTGATCTGCTTGCCGTTTTTTTCAGCAGACCTTTCGATAAAATAATCTGCTAGCAGCATGATATCGCCCTTCCGTTCCCGCAAGGGCGGTAGCCGTATCGGGAAAACATTCAAGCGCGAGAAGAGCTCTTCGCAGAAACGTCCCGCACGCATTTCTTTTTCAAGCGCTTTGCTGCTTGCCGCAATCAAGCGCACATCAACTTTGATACGCGCGGTATCGCCGACCCGCTCAAGCTCGCGCTCTTGCAGCACGCGGAGGAGTTTTATCTGAATTTGCGGCGACAGCTCGGCGATTTCATCAAGGAAAATCGTCCCCTTATGCGCTAACTCGAAGCGCCCAGAGCGCTGCTTGAGCGCGCCGGGAAAAGCGCCCTTTTCGTGCCCAAAAAGTTCGCTCTCGATGATCGATTCGGGGAGCACGGCGCAGTTCAGCTTCAAAAAAGGAGCACCGGAACGTTTTGAAAGTTTTACAATCTCCGCCGCAACCAGTTCTTTTCCCGTGCCGCATTCGCCTTCGATAAGGATTGCCGCATCGCTTGGCGCGGCTTGGGTAATTATCTGGTAAACATCCCGTATCGCACCGCTCGTCCCGATTATGCCGCTCCCACAGGCGATGCTGCCGAAAATATCGCCGCCGTGTTTTTTCCTGTGCATATTGATGCTGCCGATACGGCGGTTTTCTCTGTCCTGCCTGAGCGCTTCTTCCATGATGCGCTCGCGGAGTTTTGCCGAATCGGCGATGAGCAGCGCCACTTTTTCCAGAAAAGCCTTATCGTCCGCCACCTGTTTTTCAGGCGGTTTTTTCTCGGCGCGGACAAGCCGTCGTTCTGCGCTCAAGGTGCCGATAAGCGCGTTGTGTGAGCATATCGGGACGCAGATATAACTCATCCCCGCCATGTCCGCACGGCTGCGAAAAGGCACTTCTTTGGATAAATCTTTCGATACAATGGCAATGCCCGATTCAAAAACCCGCCCAACGAGCCCTTCGCCAAGCCGGTAGATCCCGCGCTCCTTTTCTTCCTCCGTCAAGCCTTCCGCTTCCTCAATTTTAAGCAGCCCCGTGGCGCGGTCAAGGAGCGTTACCATACTGTTTTTCAAGCCCCGGCGGATTTTTATCATACTGAGGATGGGACCAAGCGCGACGCGTAGCTCGACATGCTTATTCAATATGCGGGTAATATCAAAGAGAAGCTCCAGCTCCGCGCGGTCGCCACTCTTCAAAAGCATCGTCTGGTCCATGCAAAATCCTACATAATTGTAGGATTTTATTCTAGCCCTCCCCTCCGGTTCGTGTTGTTCGTAAGTTTCGGGTCGAATTCTCAACTGCTTTCCTGTAAAAAAATATTTGTGTGCACTTCGCAGCTGTTCCGAATTCAACCACGACCCTCACGAACAACACGAACGGAAGACGAAATGAATATGAATAATGGTGGTAAACAAGGCAGAAATCATGTGAATTAGCGCAATTTGTTCGTGTGGTTCGTGAGGGTCGTGGTTAATCTGCGGATTCTCTTGATTTTTTCATTTTAATGCGCTCGCCCCTGGTCGAAAAGCCCTCACCACTTGGGCAGGGGGAAGGCTTTCTCGGTCAGCGGCACGGGGGGGCACTCTCGGTCAGCAGCACAAGCGCAGACGCGCCAGTGCTTGCTGCCATACACGACGCCACGAGCATTTACCGACAAACGCCCGCGCTCGCTGCCATGCTCCTAACCGCGCACGTTTCTGTTAGGGCTTCACTGTCAGCCGATAAACGCACCGCTCACCCAACTCGTCCGAAAAGCCCTCACCACTTGTGCAGGGGGAAGGCTTTCTCGGTCAGCGGCACAAGCGCTAACGCGCCAGTACTCGCTGCCATGCTCCTAGCCGCGCGTTTTGCTGTAATGGCTTCACTGTCAGGCGGAAAACGCGTAGCCCAGCCAGCTTCGTCCGGGAAGCCCTCACGCACTTGAGCTGCAGAGGATTATCCTAAACGTAGCGGGGGCGCACAGGCTCACCTAAAGGTGAACCTGCATTATTGTGCAGTGTTGGGTTGTTCTGCGCCACGCCATGAACGATTAGTCCCAACAACGCCCTTTCGTGCGCATTTATTGGGCGGGGGCGGGGAAGGTTTGCCAAAAAAATTCACTGGTAAAAACTACGCAGTAAAAAAACACAAGCTACTGCTTGTGTCGAGGACACAGTACGCAATAATGCCGCCGTAGGCGAGGGTGCCCGTTTTTCGGCAAGCCTTCCCCGCCCCGCCCGTCCCCGCGATTAAAATCGCGGGGGTAACATACGTGCGGGAGGCGCTGAAGGTATTGACATTTTACAAACAGTACGATAGAATAACATATGAAGACGGGGGAGGAATAAAGAATGAGGTGTAAGGCAAAGCTGAAACCGCCATGGCGATCGAAGTGCTTTTTTCCCCTGTTCCCTGTTCCCATCGAATTCATAGGAGGAGCCACAATGAGTAAAAAAATCAAATCGCTATTACTGGTATGCACGGCGCTTGCCGCGCTGGCATTATCTTCGTGCAGCGCACTTGCCGATACGTCGAGTCTGAATCTGGCTGAGCCGATGTGGATTAATTTGACGGCGTCGGAGCCGGTCTTCGACGCCAGCGGGGTAGGGACAGCGGAGCTTGTTCTGGACTTCGACAAGGAGATTACCGGATTAAAGGACGACTTGAGCGTCGGCGCTTTAGCCGAAATATTCGAATTTACCTATAAGGACGGCTTGGCGGCGCCCATCAAGCCGGTTTCGCTTACGAAGACGCAGGGAGTGAATATTTACACGCTCAAGGTAACAAAAGTTCCCAAGGAAGCCGGTAAAATTCTGGTAAGCATCACCAAGCCGGCTGTCGCGCCGCACATTCGCCTATGGGATCTAAAGTCAGCGCCGACCTATACGACCTTTATCTACAACGTCACATCCTACACTCCTCCGCTGGAAGCAAGTATGCGTTCGGGCAGCAAGGCTACATGGGCGGCTGAAGGCAAGTTGGCAGCTAAGGCGCCCGATCCTCAGTCGGCGTACGACCCTCAGTCAGCGTACGACCCTTCGCAAGACGAAACCGTAAGCATGGGCGACGTCCCTGAATGGGCGGCGGAAACTATGACGGCGGACACACGGCTGGCTCTGCTGTGTGCGCCTACAAATAAAGGCGCCACGATAAACGACACGGGGTACCTCGCCATCACAGCACCCGAAGTTCCCGCAGGTATTGGGAGCTTCACGATTAACGGCAAGGAGTACCAGACAATGTATATCCACGAGATAATATGGGGCAGCGATGTGGCGGGCGCTACCGCTCTCGGCGATGAATTCCTCATTGGGTTCTTCGGGCTGGCATCGCTCGACCTGTCCCCATTGTCGAACCTTACCAGTATCGGCGACTACTTCCTGGCTGCCTGCCTCAGTTTAGCAAAGCTTGACCTGAGCCCGCTGTCGAAGCTTACCAGTATCGGCGATGACTTTCTGAGTTACTGCATCGGTTTGGCGGAACTCGACCTGAGCCCGCTGTCGAAGCTTACCAGTATCGGCGACCGCTTTCTGAGTTACTGCATCGGTTTAGCGGAACTCGACCTGAGCCCGCTGTCGAAGCTTACCAGTATCGGCGACAGCTTTCTGAGTTACTGCATCGGTTTGGCGGAACTCGACCTGAGCCCGCTGTCGAAGCTTACCAGTATCGGCGACAGCTTTTTGAGTTACTGCATCGGTTTAGCGGAACTCGACCTGAGCCCGCTGTCGAAGCTTACCAGTATCGGCGACCGCTTTCTGTATTGCTGCGAAACGTTGACATCCGTCGACATGGGCAGCATAAGCCTTGACGTGTTTGCTTCCTACGAGTATAGCTTCAACCTCTACGGTAGTTTCGGCAAACCTGCTACCTGCACCGTTAAGGTTATGAACGACCCGTCGGCATGGGAAGACTATTTTGAAGATGCAAGCGACGATCTGACATTTGTATGAGGGCGAAGGACGAAGGGGAAAGCCCCCAGTGACGTGAAGACTGAAAAATGATGAGTGATGATTGAGTGAGGAATGAGGTATAAGGTGTGAGGTGTAGTTGAAACCGCCCGTGGCGGTCAAAGTGAAATCTTTCCCCATCCCCCATACCCTTCTTCAAACATAGGAGGAGACCAAAATGAGAAAAGAAATGAAATCGCTATTACTGGTATGCACGGCGCTTGCCGCGCTGGCTCTATCCGCTTGCAACGCGCTTGCGGATACGTCGAATCTGAATCAGACGCTCGACCCGGAACTAACCGAGTTCACGTTCGAGGCGGGCAAAAACGCGCTTGAAGAGGACGCGGTCGGCATCATTGACCGGGTCGCCAAAACCGTCAGCGTTACCGTGCCCTTCGATACTGAACGCAAGGGGCTTATCCCCAGCATTAAGCATACGGGAAAGAGCATCGCGCCGGAGGGTGAGGTAGCTGCAGATTTTACCAAAACAGTAGGCTATACGATACAGCTGCGCAACGGCGGCGGAGTGTTATATAGGGTAACGGTTGTGCTGGATGCGCCGGACTACACAATGTTTATCTACAACGAAACAGCATACAGCCCGGTCGAGGACCAATCCCTGCGCTCGAAGAGCGGCGCGAGCTTGGCGGATTTTGGCAAGGTGGCAAGCGGAACGCCCTATGCTGACTCGAGCTACGACTCTTCGCAAGACGAAACCGTCAGCATGGGCGATTTTCAAACATGGGCGGCGGATAGCATGACGGCGGACGGGCGGCTGGCATTACTCTGTGCGATAAATGGCAGCTTCGACATTAACGGCGAGGAGTACTCTAAAACGTATATCTACAAGATAATATGGGGGCATGATGTGGACGGCGCTACCGTTCTAGGCGATAATTTTCTAGCTAAATTCAAGGGGCTGGCGTCGCTCGACCTAGCTCTGTTCTCGACGCTAACCAGTATCGGAACCAACTTCCTAGCTGAATGTAGCTCCTTAACATCGCTTGACCTGACCCCTCTGTCGAACATTGCCGGAATCAACGAAAGATTTCTTGGTAGCTGTAGCAGCCTAGTATCGCTTAATCTGCCCCCTATGCCGCAGATTACTCATATTGACAGCAGTTTCCTCGAAAATTGCAGCAGCCTCGTATCGCTTGACCTGACCGAGTTATCGAACCTTACCGAAATCGGCGAATACTTCCTTGCCGGATGCTCCGGGCTGGTATCGCTTTCGCTGCCCCCGCTGTCGAAGATTACCGGTATCGGAGCCGAATTCCTCAATAGCTGCTCCCACCTGGGAACACTTGACTTGTCCGATCTAACGAAGATTAGCGAAATCGGCAATACCTTCCTGTATGGGTGCTCCCGCTTGAAATCGCTTGACCTGAGCGCACTGCCTGATACTGTCAAAATCGGCGGAAAATTTCTGCAAGACTGCGAAGGGTTAAGTTCCATCGACATGGGTAACATCGGCATTAGCTCGTTTAGCGAACCCACCGGTTGCTTCAAGCTTAGCGACGATCTGCAAGAATGCACAGCTAAGGTTAAGGGTCTCACGGGGGAATGGTCTCATTCTTTCCCGCATAAGAATGACGGATTGACGTTTGTGAACAATTGGTAAATTGATAATGAATGGAGGAGTAACGTATGAAAAATAATATGAAAAGCAAAGTAAATCTTTCAATAATAGGGAGCGTTTTGCTTGTCGTATTCGCGCTTGCTCTATCCGCTTGCAACGCGATTGCGGATACGTCAAATCTGAATCAGACTAAGACGATGTGGATTAAACTGACGCCTTCGGCGCCGGTCTTCGATGATGGAGTAGGGACGGCGACCCTCGAGCTCGACTTCGACAGGGATATTCCCGGATTAACAGACGATTTGAAGGCGGACGCTTTAGGCAAAATATTCACGTTTGTGTATAACGGTTCGACTTCGTCTGGAATCAGCGCGACCGAGGTGAAAAAATTGGTGGTGGGGCTTTACTCGCTTACGGTAACAAATGTTCCCAACGACGAAGGCGGGATAGTTCAGGTAAGCATCGCCACGCCGGGCGTCGCGCCGCCTACGCGCTACTGGGCTCTGAATGGGGCGCCGCTCTACACGCGCTTTATCTACAACGAAACAGCAGATCCCCCACCGATGGCAACAAGTATGCATTCGGACAACAAGGCTCCATCGGTGGCTGACGGCAAGATGGCAGCTATGCCATCCGATCCGGATCCTGAGCCTGAGTCGGCATACGACCCCTCGAAAGACGAAATCGTGAACATGGGCAAGCTTGCGGACTGGACGATGGACAGTATGACGGCGGACGCACGGCTGGCGATGCTGTGCATGGAGAGATCCAGCGTCACGATTAACGGTAAGGTGTACCAGACGCAGTATATCCATGAGATAATATGGGGCAGCGATGTGGAGGACGCTACTACTATCGGCGATAATTTCCTTAGTGGGTTCCATGGGCTGGCGTTGCTTGACCTGTCCCCGCTGCCGAAGCTCACCAGTATCGGCGACAACTTCCTGAGTTACTGCACCAGCTTGGAGTTGCTCGACCTGACCCCGCTGTCGAAGCTTACCCGTATCGGCGACAACTTCCTGTATAACTGTACCAGCTTGGTGGAGCTTGACCTAAGCCCGCTGTCGAACCTTGCCGGTATCGGCGAGGGCTTCCTGAGTTACTGCACCAGTTTAGAATCGCTGAACCTGTCAAAGCTGTCGAACGTTAGCAGTGTCGGCAACGACTTCCTTAGATACTGTAGCAGCTTGAAAGCACTTGACCTCTCCTCGCTGTCGAATCTTATCAGTATCGGCGACTACTTCCTGCTTGGCTGCAATGGCTTGGCGGAGCTTGACCTGTCCCGGCTGTCGAAGCTTACCAGTATCGGCGACTACTTTCTGGGTGAGTGCGTAAACGTGGAAGCGCTTGACCTGCCCCCGCTATCGAACTCTACAAGTATCGGCGCATGGTTTCTGTATGATTGCGAGAACTTAGTATCGCTCGACCTGACCCCGCTGTCGGAGCTTACCAGTATCAACGGCTGTTTCCTCAGTTTTTGTAGCAGATTGGAGTCGCTTGACCTGTCCCCACTGTCGCACCTTAGCGGTATCGGCGAGAGCTTCCTCAGTTACTGCAATGGCTTGACTTCCGTCAACATGGGCGAAATAAGCTGTCAAACGCTTAGCCCCGGTAATAGCTTCTTGATAATTGGTGGCAATCCCCAAGTTAAGGTTGTGGGCAACACGGATGACTGGGCAAACAATTTTGAAATAGCGAGGAACAATGGGGTGAGGTTTGTGAACCAGTGGGAATGAGCGCCGGCAGTGTCGGTCAGGACGAGCGCATTATAATTTGCTCTTGTGCTGCCGACCGAGAAAGCCTTCCCTCTCTGCGTGAGAATTTCTTCCCTGCTCGTTGCACACACTTATCACGCAGCCTTCATCATCAATCACCAATCACCCGTTCCCCATACCCCCATACCCCACTTGCCAGAGGAAGAGTCCTTGGGGAGCGGCGGTGGGACCGGCGTTCGCCCGTTTGCCTCCAAGCAAGATTTTTTTGAACGCTTCAGGCGGAGTCTCTCGCCCCTCATAGAAGAGGAGTGTTCCGATGATTGAACGCACCATCCTGCGGAAAAATGAGTTCGCGCTGATTTCAAAAACGAGTTGCCTGTTTTCGATAAAAAAATAAGCATGGTGAATATAACGGCAGCGGGAACCGGTGCCTTTCGCAAAAATCGGGTCGGAGGGAGAGGCAAAGAGTGAGCAATCCGTTTCGCCGTGCAAGAGCCGTGCATAAGCATTGAGCATACTGAGCGAGGGTTTTGTCCACAACTGCAGTGCATAACGCGCTTCGTGCGGCGCCGCCTGTCTGCCGCTCACGATATAGTACCGATAGACGCGGCTCTTCGCCGAAAAGCGCGCGTGAAAATGAGGGGGCACCTCCTCCGCCGAAACGATGCGGACATCATGCGGTAAAAGCCCGTTAAGCGCGGGAACAAAATTATGCGGGGGTATGTTTTCTATATCGGTAATAAAGTTCGCACACTGAGCGGCGGCATGAACGCCAGCATCTGTCCGCCCCGCCCCGCTCACCTGCAAATGTTTTTTGTGTATCACTTGGAGCGCCTTTTCAAGTTCACCCTGAACGGTGCGCCCATTCCGCTGAATCTGCCAGCCAGAAAAATCCGTCCCGTCGTAGGAGATTATTAATTTGATATTGCGCCACTCTAAAGAGGGGGGATGGGGGATAGGGGTTGGGGTATGGGGAAAGATAGCACTTTGAAATCTTTTTTCATTACTCATTGCTCAAACACTTTTTCCTATTTCAACTTCAAAACCCGCACCTTATTCAACTGCACTCTTCCCCACTCCCCACTCCCCACTTTCTCTCTTCCCCCAAACCCCAAACCCCTTCTTCCCCCCCCTTCTACAATCACTCATCGAAATCTTGTAATTCTTTTGAGATGTCCGCGTAGAGGCTGCGTGATTTTTCGAGGAGCGGTCCTGGTTTGCTCTTCGAGGATTTCCCTAGCCCGAACATCTTTGCTAAAGTCTGCCGTGATTCGGTAATGAGGTCTTTACGCTTTTGAGGGTCTTTGCGGCTGCCGCATTTAAATTCCAATAAGCCGGTTATATAGAGAAAGCCCTCGTATCCATAATTTTTATCAAGGTCAGGACCAAAAGATTTTAAGCCCGATAGCGTCTCCCCCCCCCCCCCTGTCTCACCATCGAGTGCGCGCCGGCAAAAGAAATGCGCTTTCTTTTTGAATAATTGCGCAAGCCAATCCCAATGCTGTCCGGGCTCTTTTTCGTTTATATGTTCAAGCAGCCAGCCGGCGCGCAGTGCGGCAATCCCCGCTTTGACCGTTGGAGAAAAATCAGCCGGATAATAATCATAACAGCGCATGATAAGGTATTGCGATACCGCGCCCGATACAAGTGAGCGTGATTCATAAAAATCAACAGGGGGGAAGATGCTCCCTACTTCCTTTTTTCTTGCCTCTTCATCAACTTGAATTTTATGGCGCGCGTTTTCCGGCAAAGCGTTAAAGTCATCGAGGTTAGAGGCAAACCAACAACCGGGGCACACAACCGCATGATACGCCAGCGGATAGAGCTCGCCGTATTTCGCCGAGGGCTCGTAAAGCCGGTGAAGTTCATCGGTGAGGGAGCCGGCGATTAACCTTCCGCTTCCGGTAAACAGTTCCTCTTTGTGGAACTCTTCCTTGCAGACAGGGCATACGAAAACTTCTTTCGACTGATACGAAACTTTAAGCACCGTGTCTTTTTTTGTATTGACGAGGAACTCATCGTTGTTTACATCTAAAACAAAATCGTTATTTTCCATGCGTTTTGCATTGCCCCTTACCCGTCTTCGGCGGCGCCGTTTATTTTGTTTACTTCATTTTTTTCAACAGTAATAGAAAGTGTTTCGGGCTCAAACTTGAGGACATGATAATTTTCACCCGCGTTCACTTGCACGGACATAGAAGGATACTCACCCTCAGATTTTATTTCTGAACAATCAACAAAGAGAACGCCTTCTTCGGGTGTGTATGCCGCTATATCGCGTTCATTCCCCTGCAATCTGATAAAACCCGTATGCGCGCCATCCTTCACCATTAAATCTTCGGAAAGGTTGGTAAACACAATGGGTAGGGCATCCCATTCGGCTATTTTTTCAATGCTCTTTATATCAGCGGTAAATTGAAAATTATGTTCGTTTGATGTTAGCACCGGATTTAAGTCCCCAATTCGGACGATACGCGAAATGCTCGTATCGCGCCCGGTAATATCTATTTCTTCAGTCGGGATAGAATTTAACAGATTAACAACCGATGCGGGACCTTCAATCCAGACCTTATCGGGCGCGATGCGCTGGGCAACAAGTTCATAACCCGGCGCAGCACTCCCCCTATATACCGGATTCACCGGAAAGTATTTACCCGCTTTTTTATCGAGTGTAATTTTAATTTCGCGCGGGATTATATTTATTTCGATTGAATCAATATCAATAATACTAAGTGAAGGATGCGCATCTATCGGGACCGTATACGTACCAGGGTTTTCAAATTTTGATAAATCTATGCTCGCCGCAATGTCACTTTCAGAAAAGTTTGCTAACTCAGTTTGTGTTGTTCTTATCGTGATACGCACTTTTTCAGGTAGCGGCTTCGTGGTAACTAATTCGTTGTTGTTGACGGTAACGGTAAGCGGAACCTCGAAATTACGGCTATCCATCGTGTTCACCCTTTGAAAGATAAATAGAAAAACAGCCAGCATTATCGAAAGCACTTTTGCGGGCCAATTATTAGTTACTGATAAAAAGAATTCTTTAACGTTCAAGAGCCGTTCCTTCCGAACTACCGCCGTCGCTTTCCGTTGCCGCCTCTGGCGCCTCTTCGGTATCCTCGATCACTTCTGCTACTTCCTCTTTTTTCGTTTTGCTTTCCCCCATTATGCTGCTATCTAAAAGAGAGCGGAGCTTTTGCAGTATCTCGTTCGATGATAGATCATAGTATATCTGCGAATCAAACGCAATCGAAATCGCGCCGGTCTCTTCCGACACAATAAGAATTACCGCATCGGACTCCTCACTCATGCCGAGCGCGGCTCTATGCCTCGTTCCAAAACTCTTCCGTATCTCCTGCTGTTCGGAAAGCGGCAGCACACAACCGGCTGCGGCAATTTTACCGTTGCGGATAACCATCGCCGCATCATGCAGGGGACCATCAAACTGAAAGACGGTAACGATGAGTGTCGACGAAATTTCGCCGTTAATCCGCGTCCCCCCCTCAATAATCCTGTTGATGTTTGACCTGCGGGGAAAGACAATCAGCATACCGCGCCGCAGCTCGCTTAAAATTTCCGCCGCCGTTACCACCGCTTCAAGCTGCCCCGTGCGCGGTTTGTTACTCGGGCTAAAAATTTCGGTAAGCCCCAGTTTGATGATGATCTTGCGGAGTTCCGGCTGGAAGATAAGCGCTATGGCTATAAAGAGCCCGGGTGTTAAAAACTTTAATATCCATATCAGCGTCGTAAGATTAAAGATGTAGGCAAAGCCATAGATGAGCGCAAGGAAGCCCGCGCCCTTTATCAGTTGAACCGCCTGCGTCTTTGCTAAAAGCTGATACCCCTTGTATATTAAAAACGCAAGAATGGCGATATCAAGAATCGGGCTGATAAATTTACTGTATACACCGATTAGCGGCGAAAGCCAATCCACGTTTTTCTCTCCCCCTACTTTACAAAAGTAAGTTCGTAAGCGGAATTCCCCAGCCCGATTTTTTCGCTGTGGGTAATCTGAGTGATGCCGTTCGTCGTAGGATGCACATCCCGAAAGTGGTCGCGATGTTTTTCCTCACGCTCACTCAGAACGCTCGTTTTGATAACGGGCGCCGCATTCGCCGCATCGAGACAGGCCTTGTCGAGTGCAACGGGGTCGAAGCCCGCAAAGATGCCTATATCGGGAATGATTGCCGCGTCGTTTTCGCCATGACAGTCGCAGTATGGCGACACCTGATTTATCACATTGATATGGAAGTTCGGACGTCCGTCGACAACAGCTTTCGCGTATTCAGCCATCTTGTAATTGAGGACATCCGCGCTCCCCCCTGAATTATTTTCGATAGCATTCTGATTACAGACGCCGAGGCAGCGCCCGCAGCCCGCGCACTTAGTCTGGTCGATATGGGCTTTTTTTTGTGCACTCATGCTGATAGCTCCCTGCGCGCAGTAGTGAGTGCAGGTCTTACAGCCCGTGCACCGCTCTTCCCGCACCTCGGGCTTCCCCTCGTTGTGCATTATCATCTTACCGGCGCGGCTGCCGCTCCCCATGCCGAGGTTCTTTATCGCCCCGCCGAAGCTGGCAAGCTCATGCCCCTTAAAATGATTCAGCGAAATGACAATATCGGCATCCATGATCGCCCGCCCGATATTCGCAACTTTGCAGTAAACGCCGTTCGTAACGGGAACATCAACGCCGTCGGTCCCCTTGAGCCCGTCGGCGATGATATTGTGGCAGCCGGTTGCAAAAGGCGAATAACCGTTTTCGAAGGCGGCATCCATGTGGTTGAGCGCCTGATTCCGCCGCCCGACATAGAGCGTATTGCAATCGGTAAGGAACGGCATCCCGCCCTCACTTTTCACATAGTCAACGACAACCCGCGCCCAGTTCGGGCGGAGGAAGGCAAGATTACCCGGCTCCCCAAAGTGTATTTTGATTGCCACATATTTATTCTTAAAGTCAATACCGCCGATTCCCGCTTTTTTAATAAGCCGCTCCAGCTTTGCAAGAAGGCTATCGCCATTTTTGCACCTCATATCCGTCCAGTAGACTGCTGATTTTGCCATTTTTGGTACCTCAATTTCTATTGTAGAACGAAACAGAAACGGTGTCTAGCAGCCTGTTGCACTTCCCCCCCCTGTGCAAAACGAACTTAAAAGAGGTAAGATAGATGAACAAATCCCCCGATTTTGTCCGGTATCTTTCACACTATCAGGGTGTTTCCCAGATGAAGAGCGACAGGCTGCTAGGCAGGTGTTACGACTCCCAGGGCTCGAACGGATTAAGAAACGAGATACAAATCAGACACCAGTATTGACATTTTTGTTAGTTTCTTCTAACATAACTTTTGTTAGATTAAACTAACAAGAATAACAAGTAAAAGGTGAAAATATGCAATTAATACTTACAAATGTGGGTAAAAAGGAGTCAAAATGAGTGTAGTTATTGTCGGTGGGCACGATGGGATGCATTGTCAGTATAAGGACATCTGTAAAGAATTTGGCTGTAAGGCGAAGGTGTTTACCCAGAAGAAATGTAATTTGAACTGCCTCATCGGGAACCCGGATTTAATCGTTCTTTTTACGAATCCGGTTTCACATGATATGGCAAAAGTCGCGCGCAAAGAAGCGGCAAGCCGTGGGATTACCCTTGTGCAATCCCACTGCGGAAGCGGGAGCGCCCTCAGGAATATCCTTGAAACATCATTATAGCTGGGGAAATGCATTTATTGCACTTCAAACATAAATTGAAGTACCACATCTCGGACATCGTGTATGTGTCTCTTCAATTTTTGTGCCGCACTTGTCGCAAAAGGTTTTTCGCCTGCGTAATGTCGAATTATAAATGTTTGGATTTTTGAAAGCAATAATTGAATTATCATAACTTTGAGCTATCTTTGAAAGCACAAAATTGTTTTTGAGGATATATTCCATGGACCTCTTATTTACTTCAACCATTTCTCTTTCTTTTCCGATAAGCTTTTCTAAGATTTCGGTGCAGAGTTGTGTTATCTGTTCTTTGTTCTCTGTGCTTTCCCGCTCGAACATTTGTAATACGCTCATTATTTTCCCTGAATAAATACTGATGGCATTATTATACGATTTTGGAAAAGATTGAATGTCGGCGCATTTGAATGCCAATACGCTTAAATCTGATAGAATCTTTTCGATGTTTCGCATAGTTTCTTCATTATTTTGATTATACGCATCTTTAAAAGAAGTATGGATGTCTTTAATCAAAACATCGCTTTCACCGTAGTAGCAAAGCGCCGCCGCTGAATACTCCAGTCTCTGCGCTAGTTTTGTTAAAGTATCATTGAGCTTTTCAGCGGTCTGTTCCAGAATTACATATATTGCTTCACATTGTTTTTTTTTGGCAAACAATAGCGAACATCCCTCTTGTTGAAATACTACATAGTTGTTTATATTTTTAGTTGCCGTTGCAATAAGATTTTCGAGTTCATTGTGCTTATCATGCAAAAGTTTTTTTCGTTCCGCAATATCCTGTAATACATTTCTGTTGAGTTTTGTTATTTCATGGTAAGTATCTATAAAGGTAAAAGCGGCTTTATATTCACTATGTTGAGGTTCATAGTCGTCGGGCGAAGTAAAAAAACAAGTCCGTTCCCTGATTGTGTTAATGACAAATGCTGCTAAGACAAAGCATCCGATACAAATCAAAAAGAGTCCACTCTTGCCATCAAGAAAAATAGTAAGCGTGTAATATACTATTGTTATAACAGAGAGGGGAATAAAACAATTATCGTAAACACGAACAAAAAACGAGGTAATATACCGTATCGGTTTGTTTCTTATGGTGAGTAATTTTAATTCAATACATAAGTTCAATAACCCGAATACTAGAGGAACGCCACAGATGACGAGCGGTATATTTTCCATAATTGTTTCACCCTGTTACTGCCCATTTATTTTAGGGACTGGATTTTCTATTGCTTCGACAGGCTCAGCAACTGGCGCCGGTCCCTGAGTTTGTCGATGGGGCGTTGCCTGTGCTTCGAGCGCATCTAAGCGATTTTCAAGATAAAGTATGCGAGTATTAAAATCACCTTCAAGTGCATTTAGTAGATTATAAAATTGTTTTTTAATATCCTCTGCGGATAAATCACTGTTCTCTTCGTATAGCTTAACAATTTTTTCATAAGATACTAATTTTTCCTGTGCAGCGTTAAGGCGCTTTCGAAAATTGATGTTGCTGCGTATCTTATTCATAAAATCCGAAGAATTGGTATACTGGGCAAAATCATAGGTTGATTCACAAAGTTTTTTCGTCGAATCGGAGCAGCTCTTAAAAGCAATCTGTATTTCCCTGTTTTGATTCCCAATCTTTTCAAGTTCATCGAAGAACGTTTCGTTTAAGGATTTGAGCGTATCAATATTGCCTGATTCGTAATAAACTGACATAGACTTGTTAAATGTTTCGCAAATTTCAAAAAACCGTTCGTAACTTGAAAGTAATTTTTCGGTATTCGTACTTATCGTCGTATCGATAGAGGCAAAAGTTTTGCTAATATCATTTTCAAGTGAGGAAGATATTTTCTGAAGATGAGCCAATGCCGGGGATAAGGCTTCGCTTTGGTATGACACAAAAGCATCTTTTAGTTCTCGTAAAAGGCAAGCATTTTGATTCATTGCGTTAATATCAAGTTTATTGTTATCTGAAATACTAACAAGATTCGAGAATGAAGTAGTCATAACCCCATTCATTTTGTCAAAATCAGCATTAAGTTCAATAATTTTTTTTAGAATATTATCCAGTGAATGAGTTATCTTATCCGCCGTTATACTTCCGTTTCCATTTTGCAATTCGGTAAATTTCTCTAAATGTAATGATAAATCCTGTGCGGCAAAAGCGAGCTTGTTGAATTGGGCTTCGTCCTCTTGTGCAAAGGATTTAACCGCGGCAAGCAGATTGTTATTTATTTCGGTGTTTAACGCGCTTAAAACGGCAGGTTTAAGCGCGTTTATAGCAATTAAATCGAAATTCAGAATCTTATCATACCAATGAGTGTAAAAATTCTTGCAAAACAGCGATGTTTTATGGTCGGTGCTTTTTTTCAACAACAGAATAAGCACATAGGAACTTGATTGCATAAAAATTAATTTTGAAATAAAGTCTGCGTCGATAAGATAGAGAGCAATGAATGGAATGTGCGCGGATAAAAATATATAAAAAACAAAACCCCGGCACATATCTTTGTAGTTCAAAATATATACATTAGGATTTAACCTAAGCCCCGATTTAGCGTCGTTACACATACGACGCAGAATACGAATCACAAGATTGTTCTTTGTTTTTTCAAGATTTTTCAAAAACCCTGGGAAGTCGCTGCTTATTGAAACAACATTGTCCTTTTGATTATCAAATACCGCTTGGAGTTTTAGATTGCTAAGGTTTATCATGTCTTTTGTCGTTATATTTCTTTTATTAAAAACGATTAAAGGAATTAAATAACATAGCAGGAACCATGCGGAATACGCAATTACTATTTGCTCATTCATATCAATTGTAATTCTCCGGGATAATTAATATAACCTTTATCGAGAATTTCACATGCTTTGATGATTTGTATTTTGTTTTGCCCCTTGGCTTTTAATGCCCCTGTTATTTTATACAATTCCCTTATGTCTGTTGCTTCGTAAAAAAAAAGCGGATTGGGGAATAGATAAGTTTTGCTCCCGTTCCTATTGGTAATCCATTTGGTTTCGACAGAGGATTCCGTGAGCGCTTGCTCGTTTCGGACTTTTATATCTCCGATTATATACTTAAAACTTACCGGCAAATGATTTACCGGATTCGACGCCCATGCGTTAAATTCGACGATTATATTATTATCCCCCACATTGTTTATTATAGGCGGCGCATTGTTTTTTTGTTTTAGAGTAAAATTTTCTTGACGTAGCTTGTTGTTTTCCTGTAATAAATTTATCTTTTCCTGTTCTATTTTATTACATTCATTTTTTAATGAAACATTCTCTTGCTGCAACTTTTTATATGCGTCGGAAAGCCTCCATATATAGGAATCTTTTTCGTTGATTTCATTCTTTTTCTTGCTTTGACAAATTTTGAAATGATTTGATACTTGCTGGAGAAGTTGCACCATTGCTTGCATATCATTATCTTGGAGAGTATTATTTATCGGTATGTTTTGTGTTTGGGGCTGCGCTGCTTCTGGAGTCATATTGTTTCCTGTGTCAATTTTCCTACAACAACGTTAGTTTACCAGCGTAATTAATATAACCCTTATCGAGTATTTTGCAGGGTTCGCTTATTCGTATATTGTTTTGCCCCTTCGCTTTTAACGTCCCCGTTATTTTATACAATTCCCTTATATCCGTTGCTTCATAAAAAAAACGCGGATTAGGGAAAAGGTATTTTTGCGCTCCTAGTCTGTTTGTAATCCATTTGCTTTCCGCCTCAGATTCTACAAAAATCTGTTCGTTCCTTACTTTAATATCACCTTTTAGATAATAAAAACGTGACGGGAGTATTTTTAGTGGATTACAAGCCCAATTATTAAAATCATCTACCGGATCATCGGGTATTAGTTCCGGTGCAATTTTTTCGCTCGACAAAGCGGTTTTTTGTAATTCGATATTTTTACTTAAATTATCAAAATTTCTTTTACTGCTATTCTCGTTATCCGAAATTTTATTTTCAAGACTGCGGTACTTCGATTTTTGTTCGTTAATCCGCTCGTCAGTATTTTTTATCCATTCTTGTATTTCTTTGATAACAACTTGATTGGCGTCGATATCACTCTTGTTATCGCCTAAATTCTTTTTTACCTTTCTTATATGTATAATTAATAAAGCAACTATCGCCAGTGCGAGTAAAACCCCTACTAACGCGATGGCTTGTTCTTTTAAGAATTCAAAAGGCGTCTTTTCGGCAATATCTTTTTCTATGGTGCTTATTCTGTCGTTCAAGTGTTGTTGTATTAGTTCGTCTACCTGTTCTTTTGCAGTCGGAATCTTGTCTATTTCATTGATAACTCTATTAATTTCCTCCTCTATTTTTTGTACGCTTTGCCATGAGTCGATATTGTTTTTGAATTCCTCTCTTAAGCTCTGTATTTCGTTTAGTTTATAAACGGTATAATCGTCGGATTTTACGCCGACTCTTAAATGGTTATTTATCGCCGACTCGAATGATTCTATTTTTGTGTTACTTGGAATTTCTTCAATGCCAGCCTTAAAACGGTTAATAATACCGTCAATATCTTCGGATTGCGCATCTTCAATACTTTTTATCGCCTCGCTTTTTAAGTGATTAATCATAACTAATCTGCTTTCTGCATACTCATTATCTTTTACCATAGTATCAATTTTTCTTTTCGCGGAGTTTCGTTGCTGTTGTACATAATTATTTGTTTGGTTCCTTGTTTGCACAGGTGCACCGGCATTGCCTGATTTGCCTGCAGTGCTTTCAGTTTCCCCAGTATTTCCTTGAGACCCGTCATTTTGCGGCGCTTGTTTTATACTACTTGGTTGATGCACATCCTGTGCATCATCAGCCCCTTGACCATATATATTACTGATAAAAAATAATAAAGTTGCTAAGATTAAAACTACCTTATTTGTTTTCATACAAGTACTCCTCGGTATAAAATTGTAAAAATTCTTTGATTATGACGATAAAAGGAGGCTCGAAACGCTTATCTTTTAAGATGTCGTTAAAGACTTTTTCTATTTGATTCCACAAAGATTTTTTGTTTTTTTGATACCAATCAATTGAGATCTCCGGCATTTCCCCACGTGTCTTTTCTGCAAGCCTGTTAAAGAAATCTAAAAACTCGCCGAAATCCGCCAGTTCCCTGTCTATGCTTACTTTTAATTCCACGGGATTTTTGATCAACTCGTCCGTATATACATTAACAAAATCAGCCTTGCTGTAACAACGTGGAGTATCAGATCCTTTTGCCAATTCTATACTGCTTCCTAAATACATCATGGGTTCCGCGCCTTCGCCTGATTCTTTCTGTTTGCCGTTTACCAAATTACAAATCAGCCCTTTGGCGGTCTCTGTCTTGGCGGAGTCGGCGGAAAATTGCGGACGGAATTTAATTGAAACTCCGGTTTTTTCCAGTATAAAGCTTTGAATTTCTTCGTAAATTTTAGGGCAAATTTCTTTTATCCAATCTGTCAGCTTGGACCCCTTGCCGGAAAGCCCGAATACAAGGTCGGTAACATCGTTATCAATTTTTCCAACTTTTAATAATGAAACGATGATATTTGCCAGATAGTAACACAATGCAGAATAAGCAATAAAAACACAATATCTAAAGTTTTTGTAGCAGAGTTCATCTTCGCCTTTAAGAGAATCCAGCCTTTGTTTAAATTTATCGTAATATTCAAATAGAACAGTTTCGATAAAGAATTTAATCTTATCTTTTGAATTGGGGGTATCGCCGCCGCCGTATTCAAGCATCGTGTGAATGCCGTCTGCAACATCAGGACTTCGCACCACATCCATGACGCTTTTTCTTTTAAGAAGCCGTTCAAGCGGGGCAATAAACATATTGCGCGAAGCAAAACGAATTGAAGTTTGAAACAAATTTACATCAGGCGTCCAGATTGAAACATCGCTTGTGCCGCCTCCAATATCAACGCAAAGAAAAAGCCTGTGCCGCGAATCTTTTCTAAAATAAAATGCCGCAGCGATACTTTCCGTTATAAGGTTTTCGGGCTTAAATGTGATTTCAACCCCAGTATCCTCCTCGATGCCTTCAACTAGTCGCTCAAGCGTATCGCGAAAAAGACCTTTTTCTCTAAAACTAAATGCCGTAGGATACGAAAAAAAACAGTTGATTTTACGCACACCTTTACTGGCTGCGTTATAAACTATTTGCGTTAAAAGTTGGTTTAGAAACTTGCCTATGTAATCGCGGTTTTCATCCCATTTGATATTTGTTTGCAGATTATCCCGCCTGCCTTCTGTGGCATTAACAATTTTAAGATTGCGCTCATTGTGCCAGAAGATACGTCCCGACTTAAAGACCGTATCCTCCGCAGACCCCCCTGTGGTGTCTAAGAGTTCGTATGCGGTAATATACCCTTTTTGTTTTAAGCATTTATCATCAATAAAATAGTACGACAAATCTTGTAAGTCTCTTCCACCACTGTTACATACAACAACCATATCATTCTCGATTTTTTTGGTTTCTTGCGGATTTGGATTACCTTCCTTCCATGTGTATTCGGTAAGTAATTGGAGAAATTCAAGCGCAGAATCAGCGGAATTTGTGGTATAAAAAACGGTAGTAGATGTGGTTCCGAAATCAAGACCTATATTCCATTCGACATTAGCTGCCTGATACTGCTTGGCTTGCTCAAGGAAAACAAGCCCCCGGTAAACAGCAGGGATATTCGCATCATACTTCAATTTAAATTTAAATGCCGAGGGAAGCGTCTTATACCTTTTGTAATATATATCACGCTGTCCGGTACTGATAATCGAAAGCCTTTTTTCATCATCCTGATTGCTTATCTTGTCGCCCGAAGGAAACACCGGATCAATTTCCATTACCTTCAGACTGCCGGTCTGTTTAAGCTCCGCACAATAACAATTGTAGCGCTTCCATGTATTTTTGCCTTCGGTGTTTAATATTTCTGAGTATGGCCAGACTGCCCACAAAGGCAGGTTTTCCCTATCGAACGTATAACAAAACCCCGAATTGTCGGCGTCTTCCGCATTGGAATCCCCGCTTTTAATCTTGTAACTTTTTGTTACAGTATGAGTTTTTCCCGAAGCCAATTTAAGGTCTAAAGAAACGGTAAACGTATCATCATTTTTACTTATACCCAGCATCCCGTTGATCTGTGCAGCGTCATACAATTCAAGCAGCCGCTCATTTACGGGCCATATTACATCAATGCCAGGTAACGAGCTGTTGTTGTTTGACAGAGTATGAAATACCGAAGTATCGTCTTTTTTAATTATCAGCATGGTATCGCAAAGCAACTCAATATCATAAAGTAGTAGATACCCGTCTTTATCGTTTCCCGATAATTGCTGGATACTATCTGCATTAATCTGGTTGTATTTGTAATTGGGGGTGATAAAAATTGAGGCTGCTTGAGGTGTAGAAGAACCAATACCGCAAACATTCAATCCAATTAAAACAGCATTCTTTTTTGTTCCGGTAAGACGGAATGGTAATTCTATTATTGCATTGCTCTGTATGTCTAATTTGTCAAAAAGATCACGAATATCAGTGGGGGGCTGATAATTAGGTATTGATATATCTGGGTTTGAGCTTGTTCTACCTAAGCTTTCAATAAACTTTTCTATGAGGTGTTGCAAAGAATTGATAATTGGTTTTTCATTCGTGGCAGCCTCTGTTCGTATTATTCTCTTGAGCTCGGACAAGAAAATAGAGAGGGCATACCGAGCATCGCGGTTTACTCTTTGACTCTGGTCGGCAAAATAGTTGTCGGGACTTAAAAATTCACCATTTTCGTTTACTATACTGGGAGCCATTTGATGAAGTTTTGTTTTGGTTTTTGCGGAAAACGAATAGGCGGGACAAACAATCGTATTCACCGCAAGGAAGCCTATGGTTTCCCCGTCAAGAGAAATATTCCAACAAGTAGTCCACTGCCGATTATCAAAAATAAAACTATAGGGGATGCATGTGTCCCCTACGGTTTTTACAAACTCTCCATCATCAAGGGATAGCTGTTTTAACTCCAAACCATCGTTTTCATAACGACGCAGTTTTCTAAGCGCAAGCAATGCTAAAAAACCGCACCATTGATTATAGGAAGTTTTATTTAATCCCGCAAACTTTTTTTCTGTCAATGTCAATTCATTACTAATAAATATAGACCATGGTGAAGGAATTGAAATATCGTCTTTTGTAAATTCATCGCCTAAGACAAAGGGGAGTCCGTCTGCAATTTTGCTTAGAAGCGACGACTCGGAATATGACCAGAGCTGGTTAGTATCGGCATTTTGCCTCGTAAAGCTCGCATTGTTTTCCTTTGATAAATAAGGAACGATAGTAAAATTTTCCGGGATTTTTTCGGGTTTAGGATCAAACAAGCCGCGTTTTTTGCTTGTTATTGCGGCATCCAAAGCATCAAAAAGCGGGATAAATCCGGCGCCTTTAGCGCTACAAATCTGGACATAAATCTTTTCGGACTTTTTCGGATTCTCATCGTTATAGACTAACTTTTCAAAATCTTTAATGTCCGATCCTTGAACGCTACTTTCGTCAAAAAGCGCCAAGTATTCGGCGTGAAAGAGCTTTGCCCTTTTATCGTCAGACCATTTCGGTCTGCCTGAATTTTGGTCTATTTCCGCTGAATTTCTTTTATGCAAATCGTAAAACCACCGGATGAGTTTTGTAAAATACGCATAAATATTTTCGTATAAAAGATTTTGGTCGTCGTCTATCCTCGAAAGCAACTCTTTATTGTAATTTCCTATCCATGTTCCAGATTTTTCATCATTGTTGATCAAATCCCGGTACAGCACCTTGTTATAAAAAATAGCCGCCTTTATCAGTTTTTTTATTTTTTCCGGCAAAAGAGCATCAATCTTGTGCAGCATATTCCATGTATAATAGTATTCACCGTTCAATGTTTCCCGCTCAGCGGTGATAATTTTTTGTTTTGGTCTGTCGTTAGCATACTTAATAAAATCAATTATCGCGCTTGCCGCAAACAGTTCGACCATGTGAGCTTTGTTAAGTTGATCAGACGCACCGCGCGAGGCGGCTTCGTTTGAAAAGTTTTCCTTGGGTTCTCCGATTATATATATTGCGTCGGCATTTTCGTTTTGTTTTTCTTTTTCATAATAATACAGGGCTGCTTTTGCTTTAACCTGGAAATTTTTAGAATCCGGCTGTAATACACCTTCTTCTTTTATGTCGCCAATCGTATTAAAATAGGGGGTAAGTATCAATGCCGCATACTTGATCGCGTCTTCCTTTTGCCGCTCTTTAAGCTCGTCAAGCACAACGGGTATTGCGGATGCGCCCGTCCCCCCAAAAATGGAACCGAGTACAAACACAAAATCATTTTCATATATACCTGATAAAAAACCCTGCCAGTTTTCATCTTGTTTCAGGATGTTTTTTACAATCAAAGTGCCTATTGACGTATGCCCGTAAAATCCTTGGTCAAATTGAGTCTCGATTTCTTCCTTGGTATAGAGGAAGTGAACAAACTTATCCGTATCCGTATCGCGGTACTGTGCAATGTTAAATGTTTCGTTTATGCTTTTTTTATCGTTTTGATAGAGCCTCACGCTTGTTAAAGGCTGTATCTCCACAAGACCGAGAGTTTGTGATTGACCGAGTACCGAATAAAATTTATGGTAAGAAGCAGCTACCTGTTTGGCGTGTGAAAGATTGCCGTTTGAATCGTCCGCATCAATAGTTATCATGCGTATCAAGTTAATGTCGTTCGTGCCTTTACCCTTAAACGCGCCGCACGCAGCCAGATGAATACAGGCTGTGATAAGTTTATGCCCTGTTCCGCCGATTCCAATAATGTGTAATGTTGACATTGTTCGCTCCTGTTGATTTGTTATCTTCTGTTAATGAACCAAAAAGCCATTTTATAAGCCGGCGCCACGAATAAAGCGCCTAAAATAAACGGCAGCATAAAACCGGCAAGATGTAGCGCTATAAGCATGAAAAGAGTGCTTGCATCGAGCACGAAGATAGTATTAAAATAAATCGGGAATCCTAAACAAATCGCTAAATTGATGAAAAACCCCAAATAAAACTGCGCCCTTTTTTTTCCGGAAACAGTTCCGCCAAAGGCGCATGGAATGATCATCAACAAAATAAGATTCACTACCATTGCGAGTATCATACTTCTTTTTATTGATTGAAATCCTAGATGGTCGTTAAATCCGAAAAATGTTTTCTCGCTCTCTTGAAATTCCCACTGATGATCGCTTACCGCTTCACTCCCCATTCCCGAAATGAGGATACCGCCGTAGGGGTCAATCACGGTAATATACAATACACAAACTAAAAGAGGCAACAGCGCAATAAAAGGCAGCGCTTTCCATGAGGACTTAAAAAATATTCCGAACATACTATTCTCCTAAAAATACCAAGTGCTTTTTTAATTTTTAACAATATAAAAAACTTCTGAAAAACCGTCAATTTTGTTAAATTCTTTTAATATACGGTCATATATTAACTTCAAGTTAAGCACTTTGACGAGCTCACCCCGTTTATTGCTTGCTTTTAATTCAGCAACATTTGCGTCAAGAGCGTTTACCCAATCAGGTATTATATCAAAGTTTACTCTATAATATCCTTTATCAAGTTTCTTGTTATGGATTTTTATGCTTATATAATTAAAACCGTCTGTTTTATCGGCAAGCGCCTCTTCAATTTTGCCACTTGCTGAAATTTTTTCAAAACGAGATGCGTTTCCGGGCGGGGTTTTCCTACCGTTAAAATATTCTACCATCATATTCAGGACGGTAGGACTGGAATCGTCATCGCTGCCAAAAGGAACTTTATATACATATTGCGAATCAATATTTGTTACAGCCAAGTAGCCTTCAGCATTTGCCTTAACCGGAACAAAAGCGCCGCCCTTTTTCTTCCAGCGTTGTATAAATTGTCCTGCCGGATTAAGGTTTACCATTATATGCCTTTCGCTCGCAGCTTGAAATTGTTTTTCATTCCCGATCGTTCGATACTCTGGTTGTTTTTTCTCTCCTTTGTAAAAAACGCCTCCAGGTAAAAACAATGTGTAATTGAATTTTATTTTTTTTCCTTTAAGTTCTTCGGAAAGACCAGTGCCGTATTTCTCTATGGTGTCCTTGTCTCCTGTAATTAAAAGAAAAAAGGTTGAATAACCGTTCACACCGTAAAGACTATCGTTAGAAGATGATATGCTGTGGATGTTACCCTTGAATTCGGATTGAACGGCAAAAATCGCGCCAGAGAGTCCGTTCCGAAAGGCGTTTTGAAATAAAAGATGAAAATATTGATTAATGCCAAACTGCTCATATAAATCAGTTACCACAATATTTAAGCTGTTTTTATCAGTCTCGGTTTTGATATAATCGACAACGGAACTAAAGGGCTGGCTTTCGTTCTCGTACACGACCGTGCGGTTTTTGTCATTTTGGTAGGTATAACCGTCTCCGTAAAAACTTTTCTTTTTTATCTCTTTTTGCATCGTAAGCGTGTTAAATGATAATTTGCAGGTAACAGCCTCGCCAAATTCATAAAACGAGGTAGTTTCGTAGCCAAGTGTTTGCCCTACCGTCAGGGTGCTGTCGATTGCCCGGCCGTAAGTCGTTTCTTTGCCGTCTTGAGTAAAGCCCCCAAGCGATTCCGTTCTGTCGAAAAAGTAATTTACCTGCAATTCGGAATCAATAACACTTTCTTCCGGATTGTCTGCTACTCCAATATAGCACGGGTCAATGCCGCACGATGAAATAAGTGTGCCGACAGAAAAAACGGCAACAAAAGCAAAAAAACGGCTGAACCGTCCAAAGTTTTTCATTGTATATTCCTTTATCTTTTTGCGCTGGATGTCCGCCAACGAAATTTTACCAACATTCCCCTGATATTTTTTAATAGTCCCCGCTCCCCATACTATCATCTGTTTGTTATTATTTTTACCGAAAGACGGCTGAGTGTCAAGCCTTCATGCTTAGTTGGGGTGGCGGCACACAGGCTCACCTCAAGGTGAGCCTGCAATTACTGGTAGTGTTAGGGCGTCCTGCGCCACGCCATGAACGATTAGCCGCAACAACGCCCATTCGGGCGCATTCATTGGGCGGGGCGGGGGAGGTTTGGGGGAAGGCTTTCTCGGTCAGGGCACGCGCGCTGACGCGCCCGCGCTCCTGCCATCCTCGTTACCGCGCGTTTTACTGATAGGGGGCTTACTCTAAAGCCTTCACTGTAAGGCGTTAACCCCAACGCCCACCCAATTCGTCCGAAAAGCCCTCACGCACTTAGGCAGGGGGACGGCTTTCTCGCTCGGCGGCACAAGCGCGGACGCGCCAGCGCTCACCGCCATACTCGTTACCGCGCACTTTACCGTTGGGTTTTACTGTAGGTCTTCACTGTTAGCCAATAACCCCAACACCTAGCCAGTAGGTCGGGAAGCCCTCACGCACTTATGCTAAGGGGGAATTTGCTGACGTAGACGGTCGGGCGGGGGAGGTTTGCCAGAAAACTTCGCTGGGAGGCAACTTTAGCCGGCTATTCGCCGGCATTCGGGCAATGCTTTTCCTAAGTGGCAATAAGGGCAGCGGAGGAGGATAACGACTTGCTTAGGAAATGGGCGCCTGTTTTCTGGTAAGCCTCCCCCGCCCGACCGTGCCCCGCGATTAAAATCGCGGGGGCAGCATAAGTGCGGGAGGCGCTGGAGGGTATTGACATTTTTTTTCATTATCACCTATAATTCCTATAAAATTACTAAGGATTATTGGAGGTCCTATTTATGAAAAAATTCACTGTGTTTGTTCGTCCCGCCGGGATGGTCTTGGTTCTGTTGGCAGCATTTGCCCTTTTTGGCTGCTCGAAGAAAGAGGGCGCCGCAGCGGCGGTGCAGGAGGGGGGCAAAGACTGGACACTGCTCAATGTGTCTTACGACCCCACGCGCGAGCTGTATCGCGCGTATAACGAAGAGTTCAAAGCCTATTACAAGGCAAAAACCGGCGATACCGTTGAAATCAACCAGTCGCACGGCGGCTCAGGCGGGCAGGCGCGCAGCGTCATCGAAGGCAACGAAGCCGATGTCGTGACACTTGCCCTCGCCTACGACATCGACGCCATAGTCGATGCCCGCCACATCATCGCGGAGAACTGGATAGCCCGTTTCCCGCACAACAGCGCCCCCTACACCTCGACAATCGTCTTTCTCGTCCGTGCCGGCAATCCCAAAAACATCAAAGATTGGGATGATTTAGTCAAACCCGGCATTCAGGTCATCACGCCCGACCCCAAAACCTCAGGCGGGGCGCGCTGGAATTACCTTGCAGCATGGGCATTCGCGCGGGAAAAATACGGCAGCGAGACGGCTGCAGAGGATTTTGTAAAACGCCTCTTCGCCAATGTGCCGATACTCGACTCAGGCGCGCGCGGTTCGACCAACACCTTCGTGCAGCGCGGCTTAGGCGACGTGCTGCTCGCATGGGAAAACGAAGCCTACCTGTCCATCAACGAACTCGGACCCGGCAAGTTTGACATCGTCGCGCCCAGCCTCAGCATACTCGCCGAGCCCAGCCTCACCTATGTTGACGCGATAGTCGACAAGCGCGGCACAAGGGAAATCGCCATCGAATACCTCAGCCATCTCTATTCGAACGAGGGGCAGCGCATCGCCGGCAAAAACTATTACCGCCCCACCGACCCCGAAATAGCGGCGGAATTTTCGACGCAGTTTCCCGCATTAAAACTCGTGACCATAGACGGCGATTTCGGCGGCTGGCGCAAAGCACAGGCGCAGCATTTTTCAGACGGCGCCATATTCGACAAGATAATGACCGATTTGAAGAAGAAGTAGGGGGAAGAAGGGGTATAGGGTTTGGGGTATAGGGGGAAGAGGAAGAGGGGGGAAGTATCCCCCTACGCGCGCACGTTGTTGCGCGCTACCCCCACTTCGGGGGCTAGCCCCCGCAACGCCCCCACCGGGGGGGGGGTACACCCCCACAACCCCCCCGAACGGG
>JAITNZ010000085.1 GCA_031290205.1 Spirochaetaceae bacterium | reverse complement strand
AAAATTAAGACCTGAAAAATACTCTTTCACGTCTTCATGCAGACTATCCTGATTCCCTTTCAACGAAAACAGATAATCGGCTTTCTGTTTCACTATCATTTCGGCTGTTCGCTCTTGACATCCCATCGCGTCTATGGTAACTGGACAGCCTTCCAGCGTTATCATCTCCAACAATGTCGGTATCGCCGTTATCTCGTTGCTTTTTTCCGCCGTTTTTACCTGTCCGAACACCATTTTATTCGCCGTCGCCCACACGCTCACCAGATGTCCCGCCTTCGCCCCTGTTTTCGCTTTCTTCATTTTTGCTTCCATAAACTCCCTCCCAGAAAATCTGTTGTGCTTTTTTTCTATTCTATCATTTTTGCGCGGCTTAGAGTATGCGCTCGCCCTGCCGGGGGGGTGCTTGACAAAGTTTTTTGTTTTCTATAGTCTTAGCCTCAACGCCCTTGTAGCTCAGATGGCAGAGCATATCCTCGGTAAGGATAAGGTCAACGGTCCGATTCCGTTCGAGGGCTTGATGAAGCTCCAGTGATGAGCGCTGGGCATATTTTGGAGGATACAATGGCATCAAAAAAGAAAAGTGCGGTGGAACTTATTGCCTTACAGTGCAGTGAGTGCAAGAGGCGTAACTATACGACAAAAAAGAACCGTCGCAACACACAGGAAAAGCTTGAGCTTAAAAAGTACTGCCCATTCGAAAGAAAGCATACTCTGCACAAAGAAACAAAGGTTAAATAATTTCTCTCTCTAGGTCAGTAGCTCAATTGGTAGAGCAACGGTCTCCAAAACCGTAGGTCGCGGGTTCGATTCCTGCCTGGCCTGAAAGTAAAGTCTTGTAACTCTATATGTTATATAGAGTTACAAGCGGAGCTACCCAAACAGCGGGCGTTCCTATCACCTCTTCAATCATCCCTGGAAGAAGGGAGTATGGGGAATGGGAGAAGATTTCACTCCGCTTCCCTACCCCTCTGCTCATTCCCAATACAGCGCCGGATGTCCGCCGCCGTTCGTGTCCCACCAGTAAGGGGCGAGCTCGCTGGCTGCCGTCTTGCTGTCCTCAATCGTACAGCCGGATCCGCTACTAAGTCCCCCTAATGCGCCCCACAACGCCTCTGCCTGAACCCGCCCACTTCATAGCGAAGGCAAGGCATGAAAGTGCCAAAGGCACCCTAAGGTACCCCTATCGGCGTTGGAGCTCTCGATGTGGGCACATCGTTAATCGCGGGCACGTCCGAAAATACGGAGCAAGGCGAGGAACATGTTGATAAAGTCGAGGTAGAGCGTCAGGGCGCCGAAAATCGAGGCTTTGGCGTATGTATCGGTGCTGCCGTCTGAAAATTGCAATTTCTTCAGTTTCTGCGTGTCATAGGCGGTAAGTCCGGTAAAGACGACGACGGTGAGGATGCTTATGATGTAGGAAAAGCCCGGTGAGCGTAAAAACATATTCACGATGCAGGATATGATGATTCCCCAGAGCGCCATTCCGCAAATATTTCCCATTTTCGAGAGGTCTTTTTTCGTAATCGTTCCAAAAAGGCTCATTCCGCCGAACATAGCCGCCGAGATGAAAAACGTTGTCCCGATTGAAGGCAGCGAGTAAACAAGAAAAATTGATGAAAGCGTGATGCCGTTCAATGCCGCATAGGTAAAGAACGCCGCCATCGCCGCGGGTTTACTCATCTGGTTTATTCTTGCCGCCAGAAACAAAACGATGGCAAGCTCGGCGACAATCAGGACGATGTAGCCGATGCGGCTGCCGAAGACGAGCCGCCCGATTGCCGTGCTAAGCGCAACCTGCAAAGCCTGGTCCTGGCTGATTGAAGGGTCAAGCGCTGCCGGACCCACGGTAAGAATTGCGGCAAGTCCGGTAACCACCAAGGCGCCTGTCATCCACAGGTAAACATTTGCCATAAAACGCTGTGAAGCGTTTGCGTCGGAATAGACTGTTCCGCGTTCGGTAACAATGGTCTTTCCCCGATAAGAATAATCATTCATCATGCATCTCCTTTAATACTGCTTGAACCCCGCCCGCTTAGCGAACGGAAGGCAGGAAGCGGCTGAGCCACTCCTGTAATATTACTATAAAACCAACAAGCAAGTATATAGTAACAAAAAAAACGAACACCCGCAATATACCAAGACAAGGGGGGCAGGGCACTTCAAAATTCGTGGTAAATCGGCGGTGCTGGGGGGCGAGTGCCCCCCCAGACCCCCCGATAGCATTTTAGCTAACACTTTAGAATTTACCCTGAAAAATAAATTGCACCCCAGGGGGAAGGCTTTCTCGGACAGGGCACGAACGCTACACGCACGGGCTCCTGTCATACGGGGGGCAATCTCGCGCGCTCTACCGACAGATGCGCCCGCAATGCCCAACAGCAAAGTGCGCGGCAAGGAGCATTGCGGCGAGCGCTAGCGCGTAAGCGCTTGTGCCGCGTACCTGAGAAAGCCTTCCCCTTGGACGCGAATGTTCACGAATAATCAACAAATCTCATTTGGAATTCGCGATTTCTTCGCGTCCATCGCAGACTTTTTTCTGAATCAATCCGTAAAATCAGCGGATTTGCGTGATTTATTAATGATTTTAATAATTTCATTCATTTCTACCAGCTCTAATATGACTTTTATCCGTTTATGAATTATATGATGATTGTATAATGTTTCAGGAAACCAGTAGGCAAAGCTTACTATGTTATGTGGCCAGTTATAGGCTTCATTTGATTTTGGCACTTGTATAGTCACTGATGTTTCATTAGTATTATCCGCTTGCTTTATCTGGTCTATCCACGAATCATATAAATGTTTTTTTTGGTAAAAACTCAATTCGGGATAAAGCTCCCTATATTCACTATTGGGATTGACTATTTCAGAAAATATTATTATTAAACTACATAGATACAAAATAAATAGCTTGGGTATATTTTTTATTATATACACTATTAAAAATGATACTAACAAAATATAGTAAAAAAATATATTATAAAC
>JAITNZ010000046.1 GCA_031290205.1 Spirochaetaceae bacterium | reverse complement strand
GAAATAAACTACGCAGAAATAAAATCCCAAGCTACTGCTTGGGATGGAGGAAAAACTACGCAACAAATGCCGCCGTAGGCGAGGGCGTCTGTTTTTTGGCAAGCCTTCCCCGCCCCGCCTGTCCCCCGCGATTAAAATCGCAGGGGACAGCACAAGAGAGGGAGTTGCAGAAGGTATTGACTTTTTCGAGAAACTCCGGTAAGATGAATTGATTATGGTTATAGCCATTGACGGACCGGCGGGTTCAGGAAAAAGCACATTGGCAAAACTTTTAGCGGAGCGTCTCGGCTACGTCTATATCAATTCGGGGAATCTTTACCGTGCGATAAGCTTAGGCGTCCTCCAGAAGGGGATAGATGTTTCCGACAGGGAGGCGGTGGTGCGCTATGCGCGGAGCGTCAGCCTTGAGTATCGCAACAATTCCGTGCGTATTGACGGTGAGGATATGAGTTCCCGGCTTCACAGCGATGCAGTCGATAAAAATGTATCGGCGCTTTCTTCGATAGAGCCGGTTCGGCATCTTGTCAATGATAAAATTAAGACAATAGCGAAAAAAAACGATATTGTTGCCGAGGGCAGGGATATGACGACCGTTGTTTTTCCCTACGCCGAGGCGCGGTTTTACCTCGACGCCTCCGTCCAGACCAGAGCGCGGCGCCGTTTTGACCAGGGAACGTCGAAACTCAGTCTGGAAGAGATTAAAAAATCTATTATGGAACGGGACGAGCAGGACAGGCACAAAACAGAGGGCAGCCTTATACGGGCGCCGGGTGTGCGGTATATTGATACATCACTCTTGACGATTGAGGAGACTTATGTCAAAATAATTGAAAGCATACATTGCAAAGGAAACGCTATGAGCATGGAAGTGGTAGTGGAAGAGTCGGTCGGGAAGGAGCCGTTGGTTCCGATGGACGAAAACCAGACACAATTACAGGAAGAATTCCTCAAGTCCCTTGATCGATTGGAAGAAGGGCAGGTAGTAGACGGCAAAATCGTTGCGGTAACGCACGATCAGGTGTTTATTGATGTCGGATATAAGTCTGAGGGGAAGTTACCCCTCAGCGAGTTCAGCGAATCTCCCAAGATCGGAGATGCAATTCAAGTTGTTCTCGTTACCAAAGAGAATAAATATGGCGAACTTATTGTGTCAAAACAGAGAGCTGATGAAAAAATCCTCTGGAGGGTGCTGAAGACCGCCTTTACAGAGCATACTGCTGTGGAAGGCACGGTTGGCAGACTGGTGAAAGGCGGTTATGAAGTTGTGCTGGGCGAAGGCACCACTGCGTTCATGCCGTTAAGCCAGGGTGATTTGCACCGGATTGACGAGCCTGAGGTTTTACTCGGTCAGCATATCAGCGCCTATGTAGAACGGCTTTATTCGGACGGCAAAGTGAATGTTGTGGTCAACCGCCGCAAGTTTCTTGAAGATGAAATCGAAAGGAAACGGGACGCATTCTTTAACAGCATAGAAATCGGCACAGAAGTAGATGGTGTCGTCAAATCATTTACCTCTTTCGGCGCTTTTGTCGATATTGGCGGTTTCGACGGGCTGCTTCATATTAACGACATGAGCTGGGGGCATGTCGTCCGTCCCAAAGATTTTGTCAAAAAAGGACAAAGTATCAAGGTGAAGGTGCTCCGCATTGAACCGCACGAAAAGCGTATCAACCTTTCGTTAAAGCATTTTACCGATGATCCTTGGGTTCATTTTGCGGATAAATACCATGTCAACGATATAGTTACAGGAAAAGTTACGAAAATTGCCGATTTCGGCGCCTTTATCGAGCTTGAAGAGGGGATAGAAGGGCTTGCCCATATTTCCGAATTCTCGTGGGTAAAGAAAATACAAAAACCGGAAGACCTCGTGTCAATCGGAGATACCGTTGAATGTATGGTTTTAGGCTACGACCTGCAGGCGGGGCGCGTTTCGCTCGGACTCAAGCAGGTAACGGCAAATCCGTGGAGCGATATTGAGGAAAAATATCCGCTGGGGACGCGCTTAAAGCGACCGGTTGTCAAAATTACCGGTTCGGGCGCCTTCGTTGAGCTTGAAGAGGGCATTGACGGCTTCCTTCACGGCGATGATATTTCGTGGACAAAAAAAGTCAAACATATCGGCAGCGAGATGAAAGTTGGCGACGAGCTTGAGGTTATGGTCATTCATACCGACGGTAAAAACATGAATATCAAACTCGGTATTAAGCAACTGACCGAAGACCCGTGGAAGAGTTTTGCGGCATCGTATAAAATCGGTTCTATTGTCGAGGGGGAAGTTTCTTCGATAACTGATTTCGGGCTCTTTGTACGGGTTCCCGGCGGTATTGAAGGGCTTATTCATAAAACCAATCTGGTACAGAAAAAAGAAGATAATCCCGATGATGTTCTTAAAACCTACAATGTAGGCGATGCCATTAAAGCGCTTGTCTTCGAGCTTCAGCCTGATAAGCAAAAACTCGCATTCTCCCTACGCGACTATCAAAAAAAGATGGAACGTGATGAGATTTCACGGTATATGTCGGGGGGAGAACTCGATGGTTCGACGTTCACCTTAGGCGATGCCCTAAAATCAAAAGGTTCGTCCTAGAGGTAGGGGTGGGGGATACTGAAGGCGAGGCTAGAAGTGCCTCATGCACTGAACGCCCTTTTCATAGTGAAGGCGAGGCATCGAACTGCCTCAGGCAGCACTACACAGAGCAAGCTGCACTTGAACGCCCTTCTCAAAGTGAAGGCGAGGCATCGAACTGCCTAGAGCAGCACTACACTGAGCAAGCTGCACTTGAACGCCCTTTTCATAGTGAAGGCGAGGCATCGAACTGCCTCAGGCAGTGCCTCAGGCGGTGCCTCAGGCACTTAATTGTTGAGAGTCCGGCGATGAAAGAAAAATTGCTTATCGTTGAGCGCATTGCCGGAACGAATTCTTCGGTTTGGATTACGGGGGAAAGCGGGGTTGGGAAAGCGCTTATTGCGGAGCAGATTCACATCAAGAGTCCACGCGGTGAAAATAGTTTTATCAGGGTAAACTGCGCTCGAAAGGATCTTGTGTCTTTTAGTGCCTCAGGCACTTTCAGCCTTGTCTTTGATAAAGGAAGGGCGATTCATATTCCGGCAGGCGCCACTGTTTTTTTTGACGAAATTGCCTGTCTTAGCCTTCCGTTACAAGAGACAATTCTGCACGTATTGAATAAAAAATCTGAACCAAATGCACCCCTTGAAGCGCCGCTTCCCCGCATAATCGCCTCCACGAGGAGCGATATTGAAAACATGGTAGGGCAGGGGACTTTTATCCGCGAACTCTACTATAAACTCAACGTGTTGCCGATTTATATTCCGCCGCTAAGGGATAGGAAGGAAGATATTATGCCGCTTGCCGACCATTTTTTGGCTGTTTTTGCGCTTGATATGAAAAAACGCGCTGAAGGCTGGACGAGTGCGGCGAAGGAAGCGTTTCTCTCGCATCCTTGGACAGGTAATGTTCGCGAGTTAAAAAACGTAGTCGAGCGTGCGCTCTTGAACTCGTCATCCCTCCTTCTGGACAAACGGGATGATTTTTTCTATACTGCTATTGATGGTGATGGCTGTGATAGGGTAGGGGAGTGTGGGCGCGACTTAAAAAAAGCCGTGGCTGTTTTTAAGGCTTCTTTTATCCGAAACGTGTTACAAGAAACACGGGGAAACCAAACAGAGGCGGCAAAATTACTCGGTATCCAAAGAACCTATCTATCAAAACTGATGAAAGATATTTTTTCGGCAAAAATTGAAAAAGAATGAGGTAAAATATGGCAAGCGAAAACATTGATAATGCACTAACAGATTTTTTGAGCCGGAACAGGAAGCCCGTGCTTCTCTGTTCAGGCATCATCGTGCTGGCTGTCGTTATTTTTTTAATAGCGAATGTCGTCATTGACGTGCGAAATACGACGGCAATTGGAATACTCGACGAAACATTCATCCCTCGGTATGAAAAGTTGCTGAATGCAAGCGGCGGCGGGGAAGGGGAGCGTGCGCCCGAAAGGGAAGGGGAGGGCGGCGAGGAAGAAGAGCGGCAAGAGGCAGCTAATACGAACGAAATCGGTGATACGGCGGAGGCGCTGATAAAAGATTTAACTGAATTTGCCGCATCCTGTTCAGGCTATCCGTCGGCTAAAGCGTGGACAATGATAGGCAGCCTCTATTTTGAAAAAGCAGCATGGAAAGAAGCTGAGGAAGCCTTTCTTCAAGGGGCGAAACAAGGTGCAAAAACCTATCTTGCCTCCGGCTCGTATTACAATGCCGCAGTAGCGGCGGAAGAGAATGAGGATATCGAGCGTGCTCTAGGTCTTTATACCCAGGCGCTTTCCTACCAAGATTTTCCCGAAGCGGCACATACGCAATTTGCGATAGGGCGGCTCTATGAATTGCAGGAAAAACCCGATCTGGCAAAAAAAGCATATCAGACGCTTGTTGATACCTATACTGACTATACCGACTGGACTCAGCTTGCTACCGACCGTCTTATCGCACTTGATACGGGCGGGACGCTTGTAACTACTCAGGCGCCTTGAAATCATCGCTGGGGATATGAAGGGTATGAGCTTGATGCAAAAGATTACGGTGTTTTTATTTTCGTGGCTAGTATTATCATCCTGCGGGCTTGATTCCTACATGTATCTTGAGCCTGTTACCGAAAGCAGCGTTGTCAGGACATCGAATTACGGTGTTAGTTTTACCCTAGATGACTATTCAAGCGTATCATTAAATTTTCAAACATCAAATATTCCAAGCATTAATGGTCAGGACATGAGTTACTTTCATAGCCACTATTACCTGTTTTATAAGATATATGTCAGCGGATTTACCGAGTTATCGCCGTCTGAAACAACCTACGCGTCTATCAATCCGACTTTGGGAAGTGATTATACCTCATTAAAACCCTATACGGTGGTAACGAATAACTATGCTTCGTCCGTCGCTTCGGCGTTTTCCAGCAGAAAGTTTTTTAGGATTGACAATGCCTCTAATCCATTGATTTTACGGTCGCGGGATTTGATTACTCCGTATCCAACAGCAGAAAATAATGGACGTTATTTTTTTTACAGTGCCGATTTGATAAACCCCAACTACTTAAACGCAAATAATAATGCTGATGTTACGGCAAACAGCACAGCAGGAGGAGATACTCTTGCCTATACCGCAATATACGTTGCACAGAGAGCTTTCGATCCTCTATCGTTGACGGAAATCTACAGCATTCCGACTTTTTTAGGCGTTTTTCTCTTACCGAATAATTTCAATTTTTTAACGGTTAATTTTAACAACCTAAGTATCGCGGCGCTCAATTCCGCTTCGCCGCCGCCCTACACCGCAAGGGCAACAATTACGTTAGGCTCTGCCGAATCCGGTTTATTGGATATCACCAATATCAGCGTTGAGGACGTAAGCGGGGTGGGTATGCCTATTACAATGACGAGTTTGACTCAAGCCGGCGGCGTTTACACGCTCGATTTAAGCAATGAATGGGTAGATTTTAGCGGGGACCAGATAAAAATTACCTTAAACCGTTCAGGTTATAATTTTATTCCATCATCATTAATCGCAACCGTCCCGTAAAGAACATTTCCCCGGTGTTTCCTTAGGGCACCGCTGAAATGCGGAATTTAACCACCAACCTCACGAACAACACGAACAAAAATCCGTTTCGTGTGAATTTGCACTCGTTCGTGAGGTTGGTGTGGTTCGTGGTTGATTTAATCCGCCACAGGCGGTTTCAGCCTTGCCTTGGTAAGAGAAGGGCGATTCGTTTCCTTATATATACTACTAAATATATTGTATATTCTGTCTACCAAATACCCGTCTCGCAGGTGCCTAAGGCGCATGGGAAGGCTGAAAGCGCCTGTGGCACTTTCCTTCAAAAAAGATAGTGAAATATTCTCCGGGTATCTTGATTTTTGCCCACTTTATGAATTACCCATGCGATATGTCTGTAATTTCATACACATAAAAGAAATATTATTTTGGTGGACGCTCTCAAACAGTGCGCGCGCGCCGCGCAGCGTTCGTGCCCTGACCGGGAAAGCCTTCCCCCTGTGTCCATATCTGTGTTAATCTGTGTGTATCTGTGGACATTTTTCTTCAGCATTTTCAAATTGAACGTGAATGTACACGAATAATCATAAAATATCCTTATGAATTCACGATTTCTTCGTGTCATTCGCAGATTTTTTTCTGCATCAATCCGCAAAATCTGCGGTTTTTTTTTTTGATTTTTTTATTTTAACGCGCATGCACCGATACGGAGGATCGCGGCGAGGAGAATGGCGGCGAGCGCTGGCGCGTAAGCGCTTGTGCCGCGTACCTGAGAAAGCCTTCCCCTGTGGACAAATTTTTAATGCGCTCGCCATGGACATGCGTCGGGTGCAATTTATTTTTCGTGGTAAATTCCAAAATTGTGATATGGGGAAGGCAATCTCGGGCAGCGCACGCGCTGCCATACTTGTTACCGCGTACTTCGCTGTTGGGAGGGGCCCAATTATGACAGAACAAGAAATCCAAGCAGCTATAGAGAAAGCTAGCGCCGGTTACAAAGCGAACCTTGAGCGGGAAATAGCAAGATTTAAGGAGGGCGTTGAGGCAAAGCTTGCCGGGCGCGGAGAGTTCAGCATCGACACGATTGAGGAAATATGGGGAGACATTCTCCATTCCAACAAGAAAGTCACGGAGGAGCTGGTCAACGAAGTGTCAAACGGCATAACGGAAGCGGCACAGCCGCTTTCTGCCTTCTGTTTGACATGAAAACGGGGCGCAGAGCTTGTTGACTTTTTATAGGAGGAGCAAGGCGCCATAAGGACTACGTCCTTGCACCGAGAAGAATGATTATATCGCCGCTATATGCGGCGGCGGTGTAAGGGCTTCGCCCTTGTGCCGATAGGAAACGATTATATGCCCGCTATCGCGGGCACG
>JAITNZ010000198.1 GCA_031290205.1 Spirochaetaceae bacterium | reverse complement strand
AGATAGCCGCCGCCATTCGCAAAGAATGATACATCGGTGTGCGGCAGGGGAAGCTCAACATGAAGCATGAGCGGAAACTCGACAAAGCTGTTCGTGTATTCATCGTAGAGGTTTAACTCGCCCGCGTATTCGCCGGTCTGCCGCACGGTATAATTCTTGGTAAGAAAAACCGGCTCCACTTGCACGGCGAGCCAGTTAAAAACGAAAAAGCGCACGGGCAGGGCGATAGTCCAGCCGTGCCCCGCCTCGTAGGTTTTAAAGTATTCTATATGTTCGGCGCCGCCCGTATAAAGCGTGTTGTTGGCATAGCCGCCATAAATCCCGATAAACCAGCGCTTTTCGGGCTGCCAGCTCGCAAACCAGTCAATGCGTTCAGGCTCTGCCTCCGGCTCGGCAGGGGGCGCCGCGTCCGGCTCCTCTGCGAAGGACGCTGCGGCGATGAGGGCACATAATGTGAACAAAAGTATTTTCTTCATTTTGTTCACCACTTTATCAATTTTCGCCTGGCTCATCAATGCAAAATCGTTCCTGCGCGTTTTACGGTAACGAATGGTAGCAGCTATCTTTTTTTTAGCCGGGGGGGCGTTGCGGGGGCACTCCCCCGCAGAGGGGGTAGCGCGCAACACCGTGCGCGCGTAGGGGGATACTTCCCTCTCCCAGTGCTTACTGATAAACGCGAATAACCTATGCTCTACTTTGTTCCATTTGCTTGTCCCCGAAGGAAAATGACATACGCCAATCGTCAGCCCTGTCTCATTTGCAAACTTTTGAAGTTCCAGTTTCCATAAACGCCCGCTAAAGGGCAAGGCTGAAACCGCCTGTTGCGGGATGAAGAAAGAGGGGGTTTGATACCAGCAGCCTTATCGTGTATATTAAAACAAATTACAAGGAGTGCCGAGGAATATGCCGATTATATCCAGTAGTTTGTAAAACTTCCGCCGCTTGAATGAAATGGAAGAGAGGAAAAATGTTTTATAAAGTGTCTGCCGTCAAGCCTTTGAGCGAATACCGGTTATGGGTGCAATTTTTGAACGGCGAACAAAAAGAGTATGACGTGAAACCGCTTTTTGAAAAATGGGCGGCGTTTCAGACACTCTCCCGTGTTTCTGGATTATTTGAACAAGTACATGTCGATGCCGGTGGTTACGGTATCCGTTGGAATGATGATATAGATTTGTCGTGCAACGAGCTCTATAACGAAGCCAAAAAGGAGTCCCGCCCATGATGAACAACGGTAACAGCTACCGTCCCACGATGGAGTGAACAATGAGCAATCAGCAAAGCACAAAAATTGAAATCTATACCGATGGAGGCTGCCATGGAAACCCCGGTCCCGGGGGCTGGGCGTACCTGCTCTGCCAGGCGGGCGGCGCGGGGGAACAGCGCTCGCTCTTAGCCGAACAATGGGGGGCGGAACAATTCACGACGAATAACCAGATGGAGTTGCGCGCGGCGATAGAGGCGCTCTCCGCACTGCACGCGCTCAGGCTGCCGCTGGAAGCGGTGGGGCTCTGGACCGATTCCGAGTATGTGAAAAACGGCATCACCGTGTGGATTCAGAAATGGAAGAAAAACGGCTGGCGGACGGCGAACAAGCAGCCGGTCAAGAACGCCGAACTCTGGCGTCGGCTTGACGAGCTTGCCGCGTTATTTCCCCTCAGTTGGCACTGGGTGCGGGGGCACAACGGCGACCCGCTCAACGAGCGCTGCGATGAGCTCACGCAGACTGCCATCGAAAGTATCGAGGGCGCCGGCAAGCGGTGAAAAATCACAGAGGCTGGAAGTAATTTTCGTGTTCCCCGAACTCAAGCCCAGCGTGCGGTCGCGCCTTCCCTCACCATGAAAGTCGCTGCCCGCCGTGATGCAGAGTCCAAGCGGCTGCGCCAGCGAAAGCAGGCGGCGGCTTTCGTGCACAGTCGTAATCGGATGCCACGCTTCAAGCCCGTCGAGCCCCGCTTCGCGCAGTTTCTGTAATATGCCGGGCATGTGCCCCCACGAAACATAGAGCGTCGTCGGGTGCGCCAGCACGGAAATCCCCCCTGAATCTTTAATCAGGCGGAGCGAGCGCTCGAAATCCGCGCCGCGCCGCGGGATAAAGAGGCACTCACCCTTGGCAAGAAACTTTTTGAAAGCGCTCTCGACATTGCGGACGACCTTTTTCTGCACCAGATACTCGGCAAAATGCGGGCGCCCGATAAAAGAGGTGCCGCTTAGGGCATAGATTTCATCCAAATCGCAGGGCAAGCCCAACTCACGCATCTTTTTAACTATCATCAGGTTGCGATTTTCGCGAGATTCGCGGAGTTCTTCCATCAGTTTAAGAAATTCCGTCGTCGGACGGTCGATACCAAGCCCCAAAAGATGAAATTCCCGCCTCATTCCCCCCGAATCTTCAGCGCCCGCTTGAAAATTTGTTGAAATTGGCGGGAATTCTTGCCAGTTAATCTCGATTTCAACGCCGTGTATCAGCCGCAGCCTGAGTTTCTGCGCCTCAAGCTCGGCTTCGGCAAGCCCGCTTATCGTATCGTGGTCGGTAATCGCGAGAGTCGAGATACCTTTGGCGGCGGCGGCGCGGACAAGAGCGGCGGGGGAAAGTTTTCCGTCGCTTGCCGTCGAGTGGGTATGCAAATCGAGCAAAAACTGATTATCCATGTTCACGGTTTCTTTCAAGGGCGCCGCTGATTATCAGGTGCAGCCTCAGGCTTGGCGGTAGATGATGTCAATATCCGGTTCCTTCGAGACGAGCACCGAGCATTTTGAGCGGAGCAGCACTTCGCGGTGCAGGTGCGATATAATATCCTTGGGGTCTTTCCCTTTTTCCCAGCCGCCCAGAATGATGAGGTCGGCTTTCTTCGCTTCGGCAACGCCGAGTATCTCGGTCCACACGGCGCCTTCCCGCAGTTCGCATTCAATGCGGACGCCCTTCGCCTTCGCTAATTCGTCGGCAAAGGTGAGGTAGCGCTTGCCGTTACTGTGGAGGCTGCTTTCAAAATCAGCGCCCTCTTCGGCAATGAGGATGCGGCTCGCGGCAAGCTGGCGGATTGTCGCCGAATCGACGACATAGACGGCAGTAAGCGAGCATTTATAGAGTTTTGCCAGCACGATGGCGTATTTTGTCGCTTGAATCGACGCCTGCGAGCCTGAAATGGCAACGATTATGTTGGAAAATAGCGATTTTATCACGTCTTCACCTTGCTTTTTTTCTTTTTTAAGAGCTTACTCGTAAAAAAACTATCCCGCTCTTTTTCTTCAAGCGCCGCTTCTATATAGATTTTCGCCTCTTTTGCCACAGGAATCACCATTTTTTCAAGCGCATTCACCCGCCGCTGCGTTTTCCGCACCTCGCGGGCAAGATGCCACGCGACCGTCCTTATCGCGGCAAGCTCCGTCAAAATATGCAGCAACTCGAAAAACTCCAGCACCGTCTCGTCACATTCCGCGCAGGACGACGCGCCTGAGTATTTCAACTCAGCCTTGGGGAGTTTTACCTCAAGCCCGGGAAGCGTCATCCCCGCCTCGCGCACGAGCTTTTCCTTGATTGTCGCCTCGTAACGGATGTTCTGCGAAAGCTCATTCGCCTTTTCCCGCCCAATAACAATCAGCATACGCTTGAGCGCAGGATACGCGCGTTCAATCTGCTTGGCAAGCTCAGCTTCGAGGTGCTTCACCTGGTCGACCTTCCGCATAAGCTCCATAACGAGGATTTCCCGCTTCTGCTCAAGGAGGTCGTAACCTTCCTCGGCAATGACGAGCCGTTCCTTTACCCGCATGAGGTTGCTTTTCGTGGGCGCTATCGTAACATGAGCCATAGTGTAATGTATACCACATTTTAAAGAAATTGGCAATGCTACCTTCGGGTGCAGGGTGCACTTCCAAATTCTGGGTAAATCAGGCGGAGCTGGAGGGGGAAGTCGACCCCTCGCCCGATAATTGCACCCGAACCGGTGAGGGTGTTTACGCAATTAATCTAGCACGGCGTAGCGCCAGCGAAAGCCGCTGTTCAGAAGGCGTTATCAGCG
>JAITNZ010000179.1 GCA_031290205.1 Spirochaetaceae bacterium | reverse complement strand
CGATAATCATGCCGACCCCCATATTAAAAGTGTTAAACATATCATGCTCGGTTACCCCCCCCCGCTCCGCAATAAGCTTGAAAATAGCAGGCGTCCGTACTTCAGATTTTTTTATGCGCACGGCAAAAGTAGCGGGAAGACAGCGGGGGATGTTTTCGTAAAAGCCCCCCCCCGTGATATGGGATACCCCCCTCACGGTAACTTTTTTCGCCAGAGCCAAGAGCGGCTTCACATATATCCTCGTGGGGCAGAGCAACTCCTGTCCGAGCGTCCTCCCCAACACACTGCTGTAATCAGACAATGTTTTGTAAGCTGAACGGAGGGAACAATTTTTATCAAGCTGAAAGATTTTCCGCACGAGCGAAAATCCGTTAGAGTGAAGCCCCGAGCTGGGCAGAGCAATCACCGCATCGCCCTCAGCTATCGTGCTGTTGTCAAAGATTTTTGTTTTATCGACGACACCGGTGGCAAAACCGGCAAGGTCGTATTCGTCATCAGCATAGAAACCGGGCATCTCCGCCGTCTCGCCCCCTATGAGGGCGCAACCCGCTTGGACGCAGCCTTCGGATACGCCTTCGACAATGGCGGCAATCTTGCGCGGCTCGGTTTTCCCGCAGGCGATGTAATCGAGAAAGATCAGCGGCTTCGCGCCCGAACAGATGATGTCGTTCACACACATGGCAACACAATCAATGCCGACGCTGTCGTGCCGGTCGAGCAGGAAGGCAAGCCTCAGCTTGGTGCCAACGCCGTCAGTGCCGGAAACAAGCACCGGATGCGGCGTTTCCTTGATGTCTAACTCGAACAGCCCGCCGAACCCGCCAAGCCCCGAAAGCACGCCAGCGCTCTTCGTGCGCTCGACATGCTTTTGCATCAGCCGCACCGCCTCGTAGCCCGCCTCAATATCAACCCCGGCTCTTTTATAGCTTTCGCTGAAACTTTTACCTTGTTCCATGCACCCATTCTACCAAAAGAGCGATTTTTTGACAATCAGCAGCTTGAACTCGGAACTACCGGTAAAAGAGAGATGCGCCGAAATCTATCCTGCTAGCATTTTTACAAAAAACTTCCTGTTTCGCGGTCCGTCAAATTCACAAAAGTAGATGCCCTGCCATGTGCCGAGTAACGGTTTCCCATTTTTGATTATAAGCGTCACACTGGAACCGATCGCGCTTGCTTTGAGATGCGCCGCCGAGTTGCCTTCTGCATGCCTGAACTCAGGTCTTGGTGGGAACGTTTTTGCCAAGCCGAAAAGCATATCGCGCACCACGTCAGGATCGGCATTTTCGTTTATCGTAATTCCCGCAGTAGTATGCGGGCAATATACAAGAGCGGTCCCCTCCTTAATGGTGCTTTTAGTGATTGCTTCACCTGTTTGTGCTGTAATATTTATGAAATCTTCACGAGCTGTATTTAAGGTGTATTCAAAAATCATATTTTTTCTACATAAGAATGGATGATGGATGATGGATGATGGATGATGGACAATGGACTATGGATTTTTACTTCGGAGTATCAGGATATTCCAAGTAGTATTCCTAATAGTTCGCATAAAAAATCCATCATCCATCATGGGCCCCCCCCCCCCCCCCGCCTTCAGTCTCGAACCGCCGATCTCGAACTAAAGGCAAGGGCGAAAAGCGCCTGTGGCGCCTTAGAATGGCCTCTCCGACAGATACTTGTACTCTTTCCACTTCCGCTCGGCGTGCGCCTTCGCTTTGGTAAGCAGGGCGTCGGCACGGTCGGGGGACGCCGCCTTCAGGCTCTTGAAGCGGACTTCCTTATACATAAAATCCTCGAGCGCGGTGGACGGCTCCTTCGAGTCAAGCTGAAAGGGGTTTTTCCCTTCAGGCTTAAGGCGCGGGTCGTAGCGGTAGAGGTGCCAGAGCCCGCTCGTGACGGCTGCCTTCTGCTGGTCGAGCCCGTGCGTCATGTCGATGCCGTGGTTGATGCAGTGCGAGTAGGCGATGATTATCGAGGTGCCGTCATAACTTTCCGCCTCGCGGAATGCCTTGATCACCTGCGCTTTATCGGCGCCCATGTTCACCATCGCCACATAGACATAGCCGTAGCTCATCGCCATCGCGCCCAGGTCCTTCTTCGTGCGCTCCTTTCCGGCGGCGGCAAACTTCGCGATTGCCCCGACGGGGGTCGCCTTGCTCATCTGCCCGCCCGTGTTCGAGTAGACCTCGGTGTCCATCACGAGGATATTCACGTTAAGCCCCGAAGCAAGCACGTGGTCAAGCCCGCCGTAGCCGATGTCGTACGCCCAGCCGTCTCCGCCAAGCACCCAGACCGAGCGCTTGATAAAGTGGTCGGCGAGCGAGAAAAGCTGCTTCGCCAGCGGCTTGCCGTCCCCCTTCAGGGCGGCTTTCAGTTCGGCAACGTTCTTGCGCTGCGCTTCGATACCCGCATCATCAGCCTGAGACTGAGAGAGAATCTTGTCGATGATAGCCGCCGCTATCCCTTCAGCCTTTGCCTGTTTTGCCACCTCGATGGCTTGTTCAGCCAGCTTGTCGGAGGAGAGCCTCATGCCGAGCCCGAACTCTGCCGCGTCCTCGAAGAGGGAGTTCGACCATGCCGGACCCCGCCCGTCGGCGCGTTTTGCGTAGGGCGTCGTCGGGAGGTTGCCGCCATATATCGAAGAACAGCCGGTGGCGTTGGCGATGACCGCGCGGTCGCCGAAAAGCTGGCTTAAGATCTTGACGTAAGGCGTCTCGCCGCAACCGCCGCAGGCGCCTGAAAACTCGAAGAGCGGGCGCTTGTAGGCAAGCCCCTTCACGCTGTCCAACTTATAATCCTCCGCCGGAGTTTCGGGGAGGGCTAGAAAAAAGTTCCACGACTCGGCTTGTTCGTCATGGTATTGCTGGTCATCGGAATAGTTCTTCCATTTGAGCGCCTTCTCCTTCGCGGGGCAGGTCTCGATGCAGACGCCGCACTCCATACAGTCTTCCGCCGAAAGGGCGAGGGCAAACTTCTTGCCCGCCGGACCCTTCGGCTTGAACTCGGCGCTCTTGAAGCCGGC
>JAITNZ010000151.1 GCA_031290205.1 Spirochaetaceae bacterium | reverse complement strand
GCACACGAATAAAACGAATAAATTAGCGCACAATTCTTACGATTTCTGCCTTGTTTATCACCATTATTCATATTCATTTCGTCTTCCGTTCGTGTTGTTCGTGAGGTTCGTGGTTGAATAAGTTTTCAGGGATAGAACTCACTTTTCTCTTCTCTTTTTCGACTTCGCGGTAAAAAACTCTTGAGATAATAGGGTGTCCTGCGTAGTAACGATTATTTTAAGTCGCTGCTGATGGATATTGCAAAAAGTTTTTCCATGATGAGTTCCCTGTTGAGAATGGGGTGGGCGGTGAAGGCATCGGGGTCGGTGTTTTCCGTCGCTGCGCGGATTTCCCAGTGGAGGTGCGGTCCGGTGGAAAGCCCCGTCGAGCCCGAGAGCCCGATGATATCTCCCGTGCGGACGCTATCGCCTTCTTGCACGTTGATAGTTTCAAGATGATAATACATCGAATAGACGCCCGGCAGGTGTTCGAGGATGATTGAGTTGCCCGTGACGATGCGGGGGCAGGCGAGCGCCACTTTGCCGTCTGCGGGGGCATGCACTGGCGTTCCTTTCGGCACAGCATAGTCTATACCCGCGTGGACAGCCGTATCGCTCTTGCCGTTAGAATACTGATACACCCGCCTGTCGCCGAAAAAACTCGAGCGGCGTGTATCGGCGGGAACCGGCGTGAGAAAGGGTCCCGTCGAATAAATCGCGGTGCCGGTGGTGGAGAGTATCGCCCAGAGCCGCGCGGATTCCGCCGTTTTTTTCGGGTCGCTCTCGGTGCGCAAGCTCGTGTTGCTCGGATTGAGCGGAATATTTTCGGCGGCAAACTTCCGCTCAGCAATGATGATAGTGCCTGAGGCAGTGCCTGAGGCACTTTCAGCCTTGCCTTCATTTTGAGAAGGGCGCTTCGTCATGCTTGTTATTCTGATTGTTGCCTTACCGGGTGTGCAGGTTGAGGGGGGCGAGAGGATGGCGGCTTGGGCGCCGTGCCCCGCCTCATCAAGGGGATAGGGGAAGAGCGCCGCCTCTGCGATTTTTTTTCCCGCCTCGTTGTACAGCGCCGCCCGTCCGTCAAGTCCCTCCGGCATTTTCCCTTGGGGATGGACATAGATAACGGCACAAGCCTCACCCGGCGTCAGCACGGCGGGAAACGCCATCACGCGCGGCTCCCCGATAGCCGCCCACTCATCAGCCTGAGCCTTATCAAGCGCCGCCTGTTTATCCTTAACTCCGCCAGCATGGAGAAATGCGGCGGATAAAAAACAAAAGATGAAGAAGGGGAACAGGGGGATGGGACGATGCGCAGCATCGAAAATTTTGAGCTTGAATTTAGATAGATTACCGATGAAGTATGATTTCAAATCTGAGTGCGCGCCTCGTGTCGGAAGGCATTGGATATTCAGGTCGGGGTACGGGAGAATATTGCACTTTGAAATCTTTCTTCCTACACCCTGTTCTCTGCTCATTCCTAACTCCTCTCTCACGCATTCCTCACTGTTATGCGATGCGCAAACCCGTTACGAAGCCGTGCGACATGGACGGCGCGGCGGACTATTTTTTCACTGTAGGGCAATAATATCTTCGGCTTTTAATCCGGTAATTCTTTGAATAATATCCATTGACAACCCTTCTGAGATAGCATTTTTTGCAATATCAAAACTTTTTGCGTTGCTGCCCTTTTCCATGCCCTTTTCCATGCCTCTTTCAATTGCTGTATTCCATTCGGTAATTCTGTCACATTCCTCCATAATCCTTCTGTGATAATTACGCAAAAAATCTTTATCCTGTGTTACAAAATTAAGCCGCTCGTTGGCCTTTTGTATTGCCGTATCCATGTTGATTACCTCCATAAGTTCGCTCTCAGGCGTCTTCTCATCAAAGTAAGTAAGCCACCTGCATAAAGCATTGTTTTTTATATCTATATTTTTCATCTTTCTAAATTTAACCATATTCAGGAAATGTATTTCAAGTACATCCGTTAAAATATATTCCTTTTCAATGTCTTCACGAATGTGAAAAGTCGTGTGAAATCTATCAAGTTTTATATTATCATAATTGACTATATTTATAGTTATTACACGCGGTAAATCAATATAATCACCACCTGCGGATATTGCTTCTGCATATTCCCTTGCCCAATATAGCAGCGTCCGCTTTTCCATATTGTGTAAGTCCTTTAACTGTACTTCTATTTCGGTTTTATCGTTTTCATCTGTCAATGCGTGAATGTCCAGAATACTGGTTTTATTGCCGAGTATTTCAGGCGTTATTACCCTGTTATCGAGTATTTTTACCAGTTTTATCGGTTTTTGACAGGAATCCGCCAAAACAGCGTTGAGAAAAGCCAATAATTGCTCCTCATCTCCTTTTTCTCCCATGATTTTTAGAAAGAGATAGTCATTTAACGGATTGAAACGTTCCTTAGGTAAACAGCGCATTAGGCGCCCTCAATATCGATGATAATCAACTGCGTGGTTTCCATGCCGTTGAAAAAGTTGCGGCGGGCGGCGAAGATGGCGTTGACCATGTCGCCGACTTTGAAACCTTCGCTTATCTTGTCTGCGGCGCCCCAGTAGAGCGCGGGCCATTTATACTTTCCCGTGTCCAGTTGGAGCTTCGCATGCTTTGCTTCTACTCTGCCGATAAAATTGATGTCGCTAATTTTAAGCGAGCGCGCTAGAAAATTGATCTCCCGGTTGCCTTTGCCGAACGGCTCGAGTCGGTCGATTACTTTGAGGATTTCCGGCGTAAAATACTCCAGCGGCAGCTCGGCATCTACCTCGATGACATCCGATTCTTCGTTCAGTTCTATCGACTGCGAAAATGTTTTTAGGCGGGACAGGAATTCGTCGACATTTTCTTTTTGCAGGCTAAAGCCCACCGCATAATTGTGCCCGCCCGAATCGATGAAGAGGTCGCGCCCCATTTCGAGGACGCCCTGCAAATCATAGCCGCGCACTGAACGCATCGAGCCGGTCGCCACATCATTGTTGTAAGAGAGTATTAGCGACGGCACCTTGTATTTGTTGGTCAAGCGGTTTGCCATCACGCCGGTAACGCCCCGCTTAATATCATCGCCCGAGGCAAACGCCAGATTGCCGTTGAAACGGTTTTTCTGCTCTTCTGCGCGGGGCTGCACGAGCTCCCATGTCTTGTCCGCCAGCTCCCGCCGCTGGTCGTTCAAGCCTTTTATCCGGTTTACGAGCTTATCCCGCTCGATTTTGTCGCTTGCCAGCAATAATTTAACCGGCGTGCCCGCCTCACCCAGTCGCCCTGCGGAGTTGATAACCGGCGTCAATTGCCAGGAAATATCCGTCGAGCTGAGTTTCGGCGCGTTCAGGTTAAATTTGTAAAGCAAATCGGATATGCCGGCACGCGGCTTTCTAAGGAGCGCGGAAATGCCCGCCTTCACGATGATGCGGTTTTCATCCTGGAGCGGCATCAGGTCGGCTATCGTGCCGATTGCGGCAAGCTGAAGGTCGTCATCGTCATCCGGACTCGATAATTTTTCTTTTTTATGGGCGAACGACACGAAAAGATTGAAGAGCACGTCGGCTTCGCTCAGCGGCTTCGACGTATAGAGGGCGATACGCGAAATATCTTTCAGGCGGAGGAGGCTCTTCCCCCGCGTCTGCGGAATTTCGCAGGCGATGAGCGGCGCGAGGTCGAGCATCGCAAATTCGACAGAGCGCCCGAAAATCTTTTCGCAGAGCTTTTTTTGCGCCGCTTCGTCAAAGACGCAAATCTGCTGCCCTTCGAGAAAGCGGGGAAGCCGCGTGCCGGCGATTTTCACCGCACCGGGCACAATCACCTCGCTCAAGCGGTCGATCACCGTAAGATTCCGCGTTTTGATAATTTCGATGAGGTAGGAATCGTCGTTGGCGGGCGCGGCATTGAAAAGACAGAGCGGCTGGTTGTAAAAGCTGCTCTTCTGCGCAAAACGGAGGGCGGAAACCAATTTATAGGCGACGCCGCAGCCGGCAAGATCCTGAAACGGATAAGGCTCCTCGCCCTCTTTCGTCAATTTCGGGTCGATAATCGCATAGGCTTCGGGGAGTTTCTCCTGCGGTTTATGGTGGTCGGTTACGATAACGTCGATTTGCAAGTCATTCGCCCGCCGGATTTCCTCGAAGTTCGAGATACCGCAATCAACGGTGATAATCAGGCTGACAGACTGAGCAGCGGCGAACTCCACTGCTTCCATCGACAGCCCATAGGGCTCATCATATTCGGGCAGCTTCCAGAAAACATCGTCATCCTTGCCCGGACAGACACTCCGCAAAAAATGGGTAACGATAGTCAGGCTGGTAACGCCGTCCGAATCGCGGTCACCAAAAATAAGGATTTTTTCGCCCTCTTCGATTGCCGCAAGGATACGCTCGACGGCATCCTCCATCCCGGACAGTTCGAAGGGGTTGCGGAGGTAGCGTTTATCCCCTTCCAGATAGAAGAGCAGGTCCTCTGCACTGGTAACACCCCGCCTAATCAGTATCGAAGCCGTGCAGAGGTCGCAGGCATACTTTGCCGCAATTTCTTTTACCAAGTCCGGCGGCGCATCTTTTTTGTTCCATTTCATCATTAAGCCTCATAGGGGGAAGTATAGCGGGAACGCTCTTTTTCATCAATACCTTCAGCAATTCCCGCACTTGAGCTACGTCAGCAAATTCCCCCTACAGCCCAAGTGCGTGAGGGCTTTTCGAATCAATTGGGTCTGAGAAGTCCTCCCCGCTTGTGCTGCTGGGTCGGCTATTCGCCGACAAGGTATAATGCATTTCCTAAGTGGCGGAAAATGCGTCCGATGGTTACTATTCACAGCCCCCCTGATACGTCACTGAAAAATCCCAACAGAAGAAGAGCTGAATCAGTCAGATAAATCGGCAGCCGTTTTATGGAGGCATAGCTGTTTCATCCGTGCATTTTGATGTTGGCGGCGGCTGCGGAAGAATTTCCTCTAAGATGAATGGCTTTTCCAGACAGAGCCGGAGCATGGAAAAGAATACATTTTCCCCGTTTCTGAAACACGTCTCCATATACGATTTATGTTCGCATAGTATGAAGCGCTCGACACATTTTGGAACTGCCCCGCCGCTTTCATCTTGGACTTGACCCCCCGGAGGCTCCGTTCGCTGAGATTATTGGTAAAGGGAAGCGAAAAATCCACCACCCATTCCAGCTATTCGTTCTTGTAGTCCAGAATCCTGAGTATCAATGTCTTCTCAAGTAGTCGGCATAATACTTTGTACCGGCATCGTCGTTCTGTTTGTATGCATCGAACATGATGCGCTCGAATTCACCGAAGAACCGGGAGCGTTCGTCCGGCGGGAACGCGGCTGCGCCGGCAGCCGTGAGTTCTTTCCGTCTGTCATTGCCGTCGGTCAGCAGCTTTGCAAGTTCTTCCGCCCATTTATGGGCGAGATTTTGCGGTACCTTTGCCAGATCCCGCAGCAAGTGCTCGTTGCATTCGGCGTTCGCAAATGAATATTCCTTGTGGTAATTCACTTTGTTATGGTCATGCACGACCATCGTGTCCTCGTCAAGGACCGCTTTGTCCTTGGGGTGCACTTCCAAATTCGTGGTAAATTGAGAGTAGGTAAAGAGGGGGAAGTCTCCCCCTACGCGCGCACGTTGTTGCGCCCTACCCCGCCGCGCCGCCGCGCCTGATAGGGCGTTTAACAGCGGCATACGAAGAGGCGTGGCGCAGGACGCCCCAACACTGCACAATAGTGCAGGTTCACCTTTAGGTGAACCTGTGCGCCCTCTGCGGGGGGCAACCCCCCGCAACGCCCCCCTACTGAAAAGCGCGCGGCTAGAAGGATGGCAGTAGCTCGTGCGCGTCTGCGCGCGGGCTGCTGACCGAGAAAGCCTTCCCCCTATCCGACACGAGGCGCGCACTCAGCATTGCAATCATCATTTGATCGGCATTGCAACTGAATTGTGTATCAAAATTTTCGATGCTACGCATCGCCCCACTTAACGCCCCCCTACAGAAAAGTGCGCGGCTAGAAGGATGGCATATCGCTCTTGACATCCCATCGCGTCTATGGTAACTGGACAGCCTTCCAGCGTTATCATCTCCAACAATGTCGGTATCGCCGTTATCCCGTTGCTTTTTTCCGCCGTTTTTACCTGTCCGAACACCAATTTGTCCGCCGTCGCCCACGCGCTCACCAGATGTCCCGTCTTCGCTCCTGTTTTCGCTTTTGTTACTGCCGCGCACCGTCTTCCCGTCGATTGCGATGACTTCACGGTCAACGTTCCTTTTTATCGCGCGAACCCATTCCATAAAGCAGTTTTCTATCAGCATCGGCTTTAACGCGCAAAATACACGCCGATACATGCCGTGTTCCAGTTTCAGAAACTTCCCCCACCCATTCTTTTTTTGCCTTCCCATAGCGCTCGATGTCTTCCCATCCGCAGGCAAACGACATTAGCGCCAATATCGTTATCGCTTTTCCCTTCTTGCAACGGATATTTCCTGTTTATCTCCTTCCTCGGATCCGGTATTCCAGAGAAATACGCCATTATCGGTTTTATTTTTGCCCGAGTTTGAGTATGCGCTCGCCCTGTTCATTTATACGCACCACAATGCTCGGAACATTGCGGTATTTCACTTTTCTGGGGGTAGCCATAACGTTAAGCATTTCGACCAGTCTTTCTTTATCAACGGGCATATCGTTTTCAAACCAGTCAAACAGTACCCGCATACTGCCGGCTATCTGATAGCATATTTTATACCGGCATATCAAATATTCTTCCGCGCTAAGAATGGACTTATACTGTTTGATTAAAGATTCCGGAAAACGTTGAAGCTGTGAGAAAACGCGTCCTTCAATTTCCGCGTTTGACAATATTTTCTTTAATTCCTTTCGATGTTCAACCATATAGTTAAAATTGAAGCTCAGTGTAATAAGCCTATTTTCACTTGTTTTTTCAGTGGTTTTTTCCGCTGCGATGGTTAATGTTTTCCTGAAACATTCAAATACAACATCGTCCTTATCCTTGTAGTTACGATAAAATGTCGGGCGTGCGATGCCCGCCTTCGCGCAAATATCAGAAATGGTGATCTTGTCATACGGCTTTGCGTCCATAAGCAGCATAAGCGCCTCGAAAATCCATGAGCGCGTCCTTATAACCTGTTTGTTCCCGTTTGCTTCTTGTAACATTTTTAACCCCCTTGTAACAAGTTTTACAGATTGTGCTAGTCTGTTCATTTTTGCGAAAAAACGAACAAAAGCACTTGAAGATGCATTATCATCATATTACACTTGTAATATCTTTTACAAGTGGTACATCTTGCAAGTAAACATTATTTTTAGGGGAAACTTATGGAAAACAAAACAATGACGGCGCTCATTTACAAGGGCATCAAAGACATCGCCCTTCTGGAACGGGATATCCCGGTGTGCGGGCCGGATGACGTCGTCGTGCAAAATATCCGTTCGGGCATATGCGGGTCGGATGTAGGCGCGTATTTATATGGAACAATGGCTTCAGGCATATTCCCGAATAAGGAGTTTGGACATGAAATGGCTGGTATAATACATAAAACCGGGGAAAATGTCATTGACATAAAAAAAGGATCGCGCGTATGGGTAAATCCCACTACTGCCGTGTTGGACCCCTGGGATAGCGATATGGCCGGGGCGTTTTCTCAATATGCCGTGGTTCACAACGCAAAACTCAATTATAATATATATCCGCTCCCCGATGAT